>NZ_DS989864.1:0-64108 GCF_000155555.1 Coleofasciculus chthonoplastes PCC 7420 | reverse complement strand
ACCCGCCCCTACATTCCCTAAACCCGCCCCTACATTCCCTAAACCCGCCCCTACATTCCCTAAACCCGCCCCTACATTCTCTATAACCTGCCCCTACACTTCCTAATTCAGCCGGATGCTGTGAAAAGTAACTCCTCTACTTAAGCTGTTCGGCATTTAAACCTTAATGTCAATAATGGCGAAAGCCTTGTAGTGCGTTTAGCGAAGCCATGCCGCAGGCTTTGCATCTTGCTCGCTACTAATACCCAATTTAAATGCATGACAGCTTAACGCTATTGGGGTCGTGTCCTTTCACAAAGTTTAATGTAATTAAGCGCTGCTCTATCGCGCCAATTAATTTCTACAATATGTTCAAATATTCTCAAGGCTACATCAATTTTATTTTGATTAAAATTAACGATTCCTGCTTCAAATGTAGTTTTAGTATTTTCTTTGAATTGAATGATATACTCCGGTTCTGCATCAAAAATTTCAAAGACTGGAACCAAATGTTTTTTGCCTTTAACCTGTACCTGACCGATAAATCGATAGTGATACTGACTTTGATCCTCTAAACAAAACAAAGTATAACCACTAATTAAAATTGATGCCCCGTAGATTTTGGTCAAATCTTCTAAGCGTGATGCTAGGTTAACCGTATCAGAAATGACTGTAGTTTCCATGCGCTGCTGTTCCCCAATGGTTCCTAACATCAAACTGCCTGTATGTAAGCCAATGCCAATGGTAATCGAGGGATACCCTGCTTTTTCGCGATCGCGGTTATAGCGTGTCACCTGTTTTTGGATTTCAATCGCCGCTTTTAAGCCATCATCAGCAGTCTGGGGAAACAGTGCCATGATTGCGTCGCCAATGTATTTATCAATAAACCCCTGATGCTTACGGATAATTGGTCCCACTTGTTTTAAATAAGAATTGAGGAAGTTAAAATTATCCTGGGGAGACATACTCTCCGATAAGGTAGTAAAGTTGCGAATATCCGCAAACATAATCGACATATCCTGCTGCACCTGATCCCCCAAGCGCACATCCACAATGCTTTCATAGCCCAAAAAGCGGAGAAATTCCTGGGGAACAAAGCGCCCATAGGCTCTATTGATATTCGATAGATGTAGGTGAGTCTTAATCCGGGCAATCAGTTCATGCTTGGAAATCGGTTTAGTTAAATAATCATTCGCTCCCAAACTTAACCCTTCCACTAAATCTGAGACTTGTTCCTTCGCCGTCAACAGAATAATAGGCATCTCAGTGGCTGGGAAGCATTGGCGGATTTTTTGGCAGACTTCGTAGCCCGACATTTTGGGCATCATAATATCTAGAATTACCAAATCCGGTTTAAATCCCTGCTCAATTTTAGCTAAAGCTTCTATCCCACTGGTGGCTTGAACAATGGCATAATTATGTACAGATAAGTGATTAGTAACCACCTGCAAATTAATCGGTTCGTCGTCTACCACCAAAATTGTGAACTCGCCCGTTTTAGACATCAGGGGCAACAGTTCACTGGGAAAAGAGTTACTATAGTCCCGCACTTTGGTAATATCCGTTCTGTATTCTGATGAAGATGCAATCGGTTGGAAACTGAGGGGAAGCGTGAAAATAAATCGTGAACCTTGACCCACTTCTGACTCAACGCGAATCCTACCGCCGTGAAGTTCAATCAGTTGTTTGGTAATACTTAATCCTAATCCTGTCCCCCTAGAGGGATAGGAAACCGAGGCGTTAAGTTGCTCAAAAGATTTAAAAATATCCTCGAATTTATCCGGGGAAATACCAATCCCCGTATCTGCCACCGTTACTTCTGCCATATTTTGCTGCTGGGTGGCTGACACGGTAATAGAACCTGATTCGGTAAACTTAATCGCATTGCCCACCAGATTATACATGATTTGTTGTAACCGATTCTCGTCGCCATCAATGCCAGGGAAATCTGCGGGTATTTCATTGTTTAACTCAAGAGATTTACCCTGAATCAGGGGGCGAGATAGGGTAAGTACCACTTCCGTGATTTGGCGAAAGTCCACCGATTTGCGGTGTAATTCGATATCGTGGTTTTTCAGTTTGGCGAAATCCAAAATATCATTAATGAGGCTGTTCAGGCGCTTTCCACTGGAAACAACCATTGCCAGATTCGCGATTTGCACGGGAGATAGGGAACCCGCCGCCCCATCGATGAGGGATTCAGTAATACCAATAATGCCATTCAGGG
This sequence comes from Coleofasciculus chthonoplastes PCC 7420, assembly GCF_000155555.1. Classification (GTDB taxonomy): domain Bacteria; phylum Cyanobacteriota; class Cyanobacteriia; order Cyanobacteriales; family Coleofasciculaceae; genus Coleofasciculus; species Coleofasciculus chthonoplastes_A. The sequence continues at coordinate 61,902 of NZ_DS989864.1, read as the reverse complement.
GAGTCCGTAGTTCATGGGAGGTATTGGCTAAAAACTCATCTTTGAGTTGGTCTAGGCGCTGCAACGCCGCATTCTGTTGTTCTAAGGCTTGGGTAAACTGAAGCCGTTCTGCTTCAGCTTGCTTGTGGAGACTGATATCTTGAAAAGCCGCGATCGCATAAACGATTTCACCCTGTTCATTATAGATGGGAGTTGCCCAGACTTCCAAGGGAATCACTTGCTCCCCGTGATGAATTTCCATATTATCCACGGTGACTCGTTCCCCCCGTAAGGCTTGCACGATGGGGTTTTTCTCGGTGGGGTAGAGTTGATGGGTTCCCGCCACGTAGATTTGATAAACTTGCGATAATTCTTCAACCGTTGCACCCGGTATCATCCCTTTTCCGACAAGTTGTTGCGCCCGTTGGTTTGCATAGTAGGATTGACCCTCAGCATCAACGACAAATAAACCCACGGGTACAGCTTCCAGAAATTGCGCCAACTGTCTCTCACTCGCCCGTAACTCCTCTTGGATGCGCTGGCGCTCAATCACTTCTTGGCGTAGATTTTCTAATAAGTCGGCTTGTGCCTGCTGTGCCAAATACTCCTGCTGTTGCGCGGCTTTGAGCTGTTGCACATGGTTTAGGGTTTTATGGGTGGTAATGTCTAAATCTTGGAAATCAATGGGTTTGGTGAGGAAGTCAAAGGCTCCCAGATTCATGGCTTTGCGGATATTTTCCATATCCCCATAGGCAGAAAGAATCACAGCTTTAGTGGTGGGATAATCTTGGGCGAGGTGTGTCAGTAAGGTTAACCCATCCATTTCGGGCATATTGATATCGGTTAAAACCATATCAATATCCGGTTGGGCGTGCAGCGTTTCTAAGGCGTCCACCCCGTTATGGGCAAAAATAAACTGGAGTTCTTGACGCCGGATTTTTTTTCTAAACTTCTGGCGGATTAGGAGTTCTAAATCAGGTTCATCATCGACAACCAGTATTTTCGCTGGCATTGTTTTTGCCGGATAAGGATGGACTGTAGAGACGCGCCATGGCGCGTCTGGGGACGCTGGGGGAATTATCAGTTATCAGTTATCAGTTATCCTGTTAACTCTTCCCTGACATAAGACAAATAACCAATCACTGCTGCTTAAGAATAAGTAAGGTAATATCATCATGAACTTTCTGGTTTCCAATATGCTGCCACACTTGGTCAATCACTGCCTGTTTAATCTCACAGGCTGACTTGTGCCAGTTGTTGCTTAAGACTTGACACAGCCGTTCTAGTCCATATTGCACCCCATTGATATCTTCGGCTTCAGTAATCCCATCGGTATAGAGGACAACTCCATCACCGGGATACAATTTTACGGTTGCTTCCGCCACAAAGTCGGCAATCGCCTCTGCCAAACCAATGGGGAACCCCAAATCAATCGTATCAATTCGCTCAATCCTACCCTCAGAGCGTAGCACAATCATTTGTTCATGTTGTCCACTCACCGTCAGAGTTCCCTGATGATAGTCGATTAAGACTAGGCTTAAGTTCTTGTCGCAGCGCATCCGTTGTAGGTTGTGGTAAATGGTTTGGTTGAGGGTACTGAAAAAATTAACCGTGTTTGTCTCATTATTGACCAGTAATGTCCGCACCGCCGTTTGTACCATCAGCATGAGGACACCACTGGCTAACCCATGACCCGTGATATCGCCGATGCCAATTTTCACCCTGCCATTGTGTTGCAGTACGTCGTAATAGTCTCCCCCGACTTCATCAGCGGGTTGCATATACCCAGCGATATCGAGTCCCTGAATTTGACGCAGTTCTGTCTCTGTGGGTAACAGCATTTGTTGCAGTCGTCGGGTAATATCGAGTTCGGTGCTGAGGCGTAGGTTTTCGGCTTCTAAACGCTTGAGATAGTTTTCTTGGGTTAATGCCTGTTTAATTTGCTGGACATGGTTGAGGGTTTTGTACGTGGTAATTTCTAAGTCTTGAAAATCAATGGGTTTGGTGAGAAAGTCAAACGCGCCTAAGTTCATCGCTGCTCGAATATTGTTCATATCCCCATAAGCGGACAGGATGACAGTTTTAATCGCTGGATAGTCTGCCGCCAGTTTCATCAGCAAAGCTAGCCCATCCATTTGGGGCATATTAATATCGGTTAAAACCATATCAATATCGGAGTCAGCCTGGAGCTTGTCTAGAGCGTCCACACCATTACAGGCAAAGATAAACTGGAATTCTTTGCACCGAATCTTTTTTCTAAATTTTTGACGGATTAGGGGTTCTATGTCGGGTTCATCATCGACAACCAGTATTTTGGCTGGCATGGGTTTCTATTCGGCTAGGTTGTGGATAAATTAAAGATTTTCTCTTTGAGTTGGTCAAAGTCAACGGGTTTATGAATATAATCATCGGCTCCGTATTCTTGGGAAAGGCGATAGTTTTCGTCGTCGCCGTAAGCCGTAATCATAAAAACTTTTAAATTAGGAAAATTGCTTTTGATGGTTTTAAGTAATTCTAAGCCGTTGATCTCCGGCATGTTAATATCTGAAAGAATTAAGACAACACAATTTTGTTTTTTGCTTTCCATTTCAAGGTAGTAGAGGGCTTCCTTGGCTGAGAACGCAAAGTGAAATTCAATTTTGCCTTGTCTAATCTCTTTCCTAAATCGTTGTCTAAACAACAACAGAACATCTTTTTCATCATCGACTACCATGACTTTCATCATTTTTCCCTTTCCTCTCAATTTATCAAGAGTGACATAAACTGTTAAGCATTTTCCCCCTCATCCCTTTTGAATCCCCCTCCCGTCCCCCTATTAGATCCCCCTCCCGTCCCCCTTTGGAGATCCCCCTCCCGTCCCCCTTTGGAGATCCCCCTCCCGTCCCCCTATTAGATCCCCCTCCCGTCCCCTATTAGATCCCCCTCCCGTCCCCCTTAAAAAGGGGGAAGCCAGTGGATGCTTCGCTTTTTTGGCACGGGGAAGCCAGTGGATGCTTCGCTTTTTTTGGCACAGGAGAAGGGGAACCGGATTCTCTTGCTCCCCTCTTGCTCCCCTCTCCCAAGCTTGGGAGAGGGGCTGGGGGTGAGGGCTGGTGTGGGTGAGGGGTTGAGCTTAAGTTGACACTAATGTACAGCGGGTCGCCCCTACAGTACACTGTTCAAGACGCGCCATGGTAGACGCGCCCTGGCTACTATTATTGCGGCAAAATCAGCTTAAACTCGGTATACTCGCCCAATTCGGTTGTTACCTGAATCTCCCCTTGATGTTCTCCCACGATGATATCGTGACTAATGGATAATCCCAACCCTGTTCCTTGACCAGTGGGTTTGGTGGTGAAGAAGGGGTTGAATATTTTATCTCGGATGTCTGCTGGGATGCCATTGCCGTTATCTCGAATCCGAATTTCAAGGGTATCCCCTAGATTTTTAGTGGTAACGGAGAGTGTGGGGGTAAATCCTGCGCCAATGGCTTTTTTCTTGTCATGGGCAGCATAACAGGCATTATTGATGACATTGAGAAAGACTCGACTAATATTCTGTGGCACAATACTAACTTGACCAATGGTGGGGTCATAGTGGGTTTCAATGGTGATATTGAACGAGGAATCTTTGGCACGCATACCGTGATAGGCTAGATTAACATATTCGGCTAGAAGTGTGTTGATATCGGTGAGTTGTCGTTCGTTCCCTTGACCCCGTGAATGCATCAGCATCCCGCGCACAATATTGTCGGCGCGTTTGCCATGTTCATTGATTTTCTTCACGTTTTGCCCCAAGTCAGTGAGAATTTCTTCGATGTATTCCGTGCTTTCTGGGTCTAATCGTTCTTTTTGACTGTCGAGTTCTTCTAAGAGTTCTTCGGTTAACTCAGCCGATAGTTCGGCAAAGTTATTGACAAAGTTTAAGGGATTTTTAATTTCATGGGCAATCCCGGCGGTTAATGCACCGAGGGAGGCGAGTTTCTCTTGGGCGATAATTTGGTCTTGGGTGGCTTTGAGTTTTTTCAGGGTAGCGGAGAGTTCCTGATTTTTCTCTTGGAGTTCCTGGGTTCTTTGATCAACTTTAATTTCCAGGTTACGGCTGTAGGCTTCGAGTTGTTGGTAAAGGCGGGAGTTTTCGATGGAGATAGCGGCTTGGGCGGATAGAATTTTTAAGGTTTCGACTCGTTCGGGTGTAAAGGCGTCGGTGGTGAGGTTATTTTCTAAGTAAAGAATACCTGTCAGTTTGCCTTGATTGAGGAGGGGGGTACAGAGGATAGATTTGGGGTGAGTGGCGATGATATAGGAATCACGGGTAAATTGTCCTTCATGGGTGGCGTCATTGAGGACAATATTCTCCTTGGTATGAATGACGTAGTTGATGATAGCAGTTGACAGCAGGGGTAACTGGGTGTCATGATCAACAGCATCTACAGGACGCGATCGCAAGATATTAACGGCTTCTGAATCCACGATACCTTCGGCTTCAATTACCCATTTCCCTTGCTCACTCTCTGGTTCAATTTGGGATTGTAAAATCAGAAAGCCTTTTTGTGCGCCTGCATTCTCAATGGCAATATTCATCAGTTTCGCCAGTACCTTATCCAGCATAATTTCACTGGTGAGGGTTTGCGAGGCTTTCATCACCGTTGACAAATCCAAGGCTTGAGCATTACTCCCTGATGTAGAGATTCGGGTGCTAATCCCTTTACCCTCAGTTCGATGGGTTGTACCAACTAAAATTTGCGGATATTCTGCTTCCAAGGCTTTGACTTTAGCCTTCGCACCCCAGCGCGTGTAGCAGTGGTGGGCGTTTTTTAGGTAGAGTTTACCGATTTCGTCTCTACCTAGGGAGAAATAGAACTCCGCCGCCCGTTCGTAAGCGATGGCTTCTTCGTGGATGAACCCTTGTTCCCTAGCCCCACGAATCGCGCGATCATAAAGTTCCATGGCTGGGATTTGTTGACCCAAAACTCGCGCTCGTTCAGCTTCCACGAGTTCATATTTATTTTGATAATTGCTTGGCGCGTAGTGCGCCAATTTTTTCATCCGTTTCTGATTTGACGCTACTTTTTTCGAGAAGTTAGACTTATCCTGTTTTGTGGCTTGAGGATACAGAGCCATCAGTGAGAGAGAACCATAAAAGTTTTGCTGAGTCACAAACATAAATGCCGCCGCTGATTTCTCATACTTTTCCCCTAGACGGTAATTCGCTAAAGCTTCACCATAGTCTTTAAGTAAGTAGCAAACAAAGGATTGAGCAAAATAGAAAAAGAACAATGTACAATCGTTGTTAGTTTGAATTAAAACAGGCAAAATTTCTTTTTGATTAAATGCATCGCCTGATACTATAAGTGGATTGGCGGATTGATTGATCAAATTTAATATTACTTGTCTACATATATTTATATAGTAGGCAGAGTAATATTGTTTGTATTTGATGGCTGTATCAGCATAAATCGCTGATTCTTTATTTGTAACTTTTAAGTTATGTCCAGCAAAAAACAGATGAATGCAATAATTTATAGAAGCATAACAACCATATTCTAAGTCTCCATTTTCAATTCCGTCATTGAATCCTTCCCGCAACGGCTCTATTGTGTTTTTTACGTCATCTTTCCAATGCCTAATCATCGAGTTAAAATTATGAGAAACAAGGGCTTTTAATTGACGATTATCAAACTTATTTAACAGACTTAAAGACAATTGACCAAATTGATATCCAGAATCAATATCTTCTACAACTCCGCATAAATATACACCATAGATTACATAACCTCCAGCGGATAGACCTGAATTTCCATATTTTAGATAGAAATTGATTAGACTCAAGACAACCAAAATAAACAGTTGAGGATTAGTAATATAAGTAGGAGAGGCAAGATTGAGTAATATTCGTATCGCTGAGAGTTGATAAGGATCGGTCATTTCTGGCAAATTTGTTAAATCTTGAATTGATTTATCACTTAAAAATAATTCTATAGATTTTTGTTCTTGTTCAATCCTACGTTGACTTGGTGTGTGAGGAAGGTTAATTCCTAGCATCTCCAGAACAGACAATGCCATCTCGATCGCTGACTGTAGATTAAGTTGCGATATATCTGATTGAATCTTCAACTCATACACTTTAATTTTATCAAGGAGAGTTTTAGCCTGTTGGAGGACAACAGCAAAAAGCCTTTCGGCTTCCTCAAAGTTAGCGCTTAAATAGTGAGATTCGACAAGTTCTACATGGATAGATAGAGTCAAGTCATATTGCTCTTGCCAGCTATCTATCGCCAATAATTCAAGCGCCCTGGTTAAATACTTAACAGCTACTTCATAAGCTGTTGCTATTTTGGCTTTTTTGCCAGCCATTAAATTTAATTGAGCTAATTCATATTTTTCTGTCTGTTCACTAATTAACTCAGCACCGATATTTAACTGATTAACAATATCAAAAATCTTTTCTTCCAGTTCATCTGACTTGGTATTCTTCCAGAGCAAGTGACCGACTTTTAGATGAATTTCCTTTTTTATATCTCCGGGAATCAAAGCATAAGCCGCTTGCTGCACTCGGTCATGTAAAAATTTGTACCTGATCGCGTATGACTCATTTTGAATAAAAGATTGCCATATATCTGAGTTAATCTTTGATTCCACCTCGGGATGCCAAAGCAGGGGAGTTTTGTAATCGCCACTTAGAGGCACAATCAATCCGGCTTCTAGGGCTGACCATAGCTGAGTGGCTGTTTCTGATAAAGATGTGCCATTGACAACCGAGAGAACGTCCAAGTTAAATCGGTTTCCAATACAAGCAGCTAACTTTAATATAGTTTGCGTCTGACTGTCTAATTTTTCTAGCTTACCAACCATTAACTCAACTACATTGTCCGTTATTTCGACTAATCGAATTTGCTCAATATCCCACTGCCAACGGCTCACATTGAGGTTAAATGACAATAATTTTTCTGTGTATAGATACTGGAGGAGTTGAGTCAGGAAGAAAGGATTTCCGTTGGTTTTGTTGAACAGCAAGTCAGCTAATAGGCTTGAATCTTCTCTTGAACAGTTGAGCGTATCAGAAACTAATTGATTGACGTGGTTAATATCCAAGGGCTGAAGATTAATCGTACTCACCTGCTCCCCAGTGTCCTGTATCTGCTCTAGGGTTTGAATTAAAGGATGGGTTGCATTAACCTCGTTATCTCGATAGGCTCCTATCATTAACAGATAATGGCTATCCCTATTATTCATTAGTAACTTAATCAACTTTAATGAAGCCGTATCCGCCCACTGAAGATCATCTAGGAAGATAACCAGGGGATGTTCCTGAGTGGTAAAAACACTAATAAATTTTTGAAACACTAAGTTAAATCGATTTTGAAACTCCACTGAACCCAACTGAGGGACTGGAGGCTGTACGCCAATAATTCGCTCTACTTCAGGAATAACATCAATAATAATTTGACCATTACTGCCAAGGGCAGCTAACAGCTTCTGTTTCCAAGTTTGCAGTTGTGCTTCAGATTCGGTCAAAAGCTGCTGAATTAACTCCTGAAAAGCTTGAGTTAGGGAAGCATAAGGAATATTGCGTTTCAATTGGTCAAATTTACCGGAAATAAAATAACCTCGCTGTCGGACAATCGGCTTATGAACTTCATTCACTAAAGCTGACTTGCCAATACCGGAATAACCCGCCACCAGAATGATTTCCTTCGCGCCTTGACTCACACGCTCAAAGGCATCTAAAAGTTGGACAACCTCTTCCTCTCGTCCATAAAGTTTTTGCGGAATTTGAAATTTATCTGAAACATCTTGCTGACCTAGATGAAATTCGGCAATATGACCGCTCGTTCGTAATTGATGCAAGCAAGTTTCTAAATCGGCTTTGAGTCCCCAAGCACTTTGATAGCGGTCTTCTGCTGTTTTTGCCATGAGTTTCATGACAATATCTGAAATTGGCTTCGGCACATAAGTGTTATGGCTCGTCTCTAGATTATCTTCTGATTTCTCTTTCAATAGATGAGGTGGAATCGGTTGCTTGGCAAGATGACCATGCACCAACTCCATTGCATCAGTGGTTGCAAAAGGAAGTTGGTGAGTGAGAAGTTCATAGAACGTAACCCCCAGAGAATAAAAATCAGTTCGATAATCAATCACTCGATTCATTCTACCTGTTTGCTCTGGGGAAATATAGGCTAACGTTCCTTCTAAGTGATCGGGATTCCGAATGGTTGGATTTTCCCGCGATAAAAGGGAAGAAATCCCAAAATCGATGAGTTTCAGTTGTCCAGTTTTGGGGTTATAGACAATATTCGATGGGTTAATGTCCTTATGAATAATATTAGCAGTATGAATAGCACCTAAACTATCCGTAATTTTTATAAAAATCGTTAGTAATTCTTCTAGCTTAAATTTCCCTTTTAATAGATTTAAGGATTTTCCGCCAAAGTCTTCAAATAAAATAACCAAGCTATTCTGATATCTTTGCAGATCATACGCCTTAATCACACCCTCTACATTTAAGGCTTGAGTGATTTCATATTCCTGCTTATATTGGGTGATTTCGGTCAGCGTCGGATAGTCGTTTTTCAGAATTTTTAGAATAATAGGTTGATGATTGTGTCGAACAATAGCCTGATAGACTAAGGAATGAAGGCTTTCGTGAATTTTGGTGAGAATCTGATAGTTAGCAACAGAAGTCATGGTTTAATTTTCCTAAATCAAGAACAATCCAGAAGAAAAAACAACAGGGTTCATTTCTACCTGATCTAGAATGAACCCTGAATCTTAAAAGTTGCAATGCAAATGCAATTTGGACTGAACGACAATGCCAATTAAATTATGAACATGTTGTCGGTATATAGGGATAGGGGGGAAAGGGGTTTTCAATTAAACCATTTCCATCCTCTTGTATGGGGGCGTTTACCCAACTTTGGATCTGATCAAGAGTTACGGTGAATTCACTCAATGCTGGTCGTGGTGGGAACGGCAAAACTATCGTAAAATAAGGAGGCTTTTGGTCTAAAACAGCTTGGTGATTATCGATTACCTTACCATCAAATGTCTCCCAACTGACCTCAAAGCGATAGATTTGAATTTCATCAGGGTCAAAAATGCATTTATTCCACAGATCGGGCTTTTGTCCTGTCAACAAGGCTCTCAACTCAGAATCGTCGTGTCCTGTGGAGAAACTTGTGAATATTTCTCGAATCTGCGTCGCTTTCTCTCCCTCTAACCAGGCGCTAGCAATGAGCTGCGAAAGGAGTTTAGATTGCTTTAACCACTGATGGACAAATGACTCGTAGTTCTGGATATGCTTTTTTGATTGTTGAACTTTTTCATCACAGCTTGTTTTATGATTATGCCACCCTCTTAGCTGTTGTGTTGTCCATTCTGCCATTCGTTATTTCCTCCACGTCTATTTATTATTGCCTATTGTTGACTGGAATTCAATCATTCGTGCCAAGGAACACTTAATAAATTTGAGTAATCCCCTAGCATGAGCATTCCAGACCAACTGAAAATTAGTTTGAGATAAAATATTATTTACTATAGCCGCAGCTATTGCAATATTTCGATACATTACTTCAAACTTATAGTCATATTCCCAAGTATTCCCAGAAACCGGGTTTCTTGACCGATGCCCTAGCAATTACCCATCAGTTGCACCAACCAGTCCATAGAAACGCACCGGATTTTCCCAGAGAATCTTCCGCACCGTTTCCTCACCCAATTGAGCCTCCAGCCCCACCGCTCTTTCTACAATATCCGGCTTGTGATCAATATGGGGATAGTCAGAGCCAAAAATCAAGGACTGACAACCGATAAATTTGATAATGTCACCTAGATACGGTTCAGACGGCTCCATCTCAATAAAGCACTGGCGACGGAAATACTCCGAAGGCTTGATTTTAACTGTCTCCTTCACCTCCCACCCTAACTCCTCATACTCTTGATCCAGTCGCCATAACCAATAGGGTAACCAACCACAACCCGACTCCAGAAACCCCACCCTCAGCCGAGGATGGCGTTCTAACACCCCTCCTTCAATCAGCGCCAACAGCGCCATCATCTGTTCCATCGGATGAGAACAGGCGTGCAGGGCAAAACGGGTATAAAATCGATCTGATCCAGTCGTGGGTAAGCGTCCGTGAGTGGCTTCATGAATGCCTACTGCCATCCCCAATTCCTCACACATTGCCCAAAACGGCTCATAATCGGGATCACTTAACAGCCGCCCTTTAATCGGGTTAGGGCGTAAATAAACCGCCCTCCAGCCAAAAGCGGCAATTCGCTGCAATTCTGATACCATGTCTTGGGGATCATGGAGATTAATCGCTCCCACACCTCTAAGCCGTTGGGGGTCATAACTGCAAAAATCTCGTAACCAATTATTATAAGCACGGGTAAATGCCCCAGCCAATGGCGGTTCCATCTTATCTATGGCTAATAGCCACAATCCGTAAGTGGGATAGATAAACGCCACATCAATCCCCATTTGCACCATGGCTTGAACATGAGACTCCGGATCAAAATCACTCAATAACGATTGGGGATGAGCCTGCATCACTTGCTGATTTCCCACCTGGCGCACCTGATCCGAGAGTTTCTCGACAATCTCTTCTCCCTGAATTTTCATCTCCGGTGAGGGCGCAAAGCGTTTAAATGCAGGTTCGAGGTAGTTTTGCCACATTGAACTGGGTTCGTAGACGTGGGAGTCTGCATCAATGATTGGATAGCCGTTGAGCATGGGTTATTCTTTATTGGTCATTTGTCATTAGTCATTTGTCAGGGTTTGAGGCGTATTCACATCCACATCGGGAATGGATTGAGTTCATTTTCCGGAAGCGGCGCTGTCAGCCACCCCAATTCTACCGGAACCTGATATAACCGCCCCGAACCCAGCCGTTTCCAAAAGTGGCGCATTCCGGGAACAATCACTTTAACAACCTTGAGTCCAATATCGGGACGAGTCTGATCCAGCACCAGCAATTCCATTCCCCGATTTTCAACGATTTGCTGACAGCGAATCACATCATCTTTGAGGTCATCATTCCACACTTGCGGATAATCGGACTGTACCTTTACCGCCATAGTCTCATCCGCAACTAAATACGGCTGATTCGCCACCGTTGCCATTTTCCACCAGTTCAGCGCCATCGGATCAGCCCCAGGATTATACAATGTACTACCATCAGCATTTGCCCTTAACACCGAAGGGAGAATCTGATTCACCTCCGTCAACGCCCGTTGAATGGCAATTTTCGGGTCAAAATGAGCGCCGTACCCCAAAATGATATCTTCCACCGCGCGATCGCATCGCCGACTAATCGCCGCAAAGACGGGAATATTCAAATCACTGGTAATATCCAGCACCCAGAGTTCCCGATGCAGGCTTTGATAATACTCGTTTAACTGATGAAAATAGGGGTCATCAAAACTCTCTAAATCAACCTTGGGGCGTTGAATCCGGTTATACCACCATAACGCCACACTATCCCGTTCCACTAATTCCATAAACCCTTGCAGGATAGCTTCTTCCAGCGTATTTCCCGCCGCACACCCATTAGAATCTGCCCAACAATCCGCTGTTTCGGCTTGGGGATAGCCATAATAACAGTAAGCTGTAGGCAGATACTTAAACCCTTGAGCCGTTAACGACCAAACTGGCGTCCATTCTCGCTCTCGTTCCTCATCAAAGGGTTCTGGAACCTTTTGAAACCACCCCACACAGTTACTATTCCACTCCTGACGAGTTTCATATTGACTGGCGCTAAAATTCATACAACTATTCGGATGAATCGCGCGATCGCCTAGCGTTTGATAACTCCCGGTTTCCCGAATTTCGTCCCCCTGAAACACCCCAGAATAGCGTTCAATCGCCTCACAAAACCCACTGGCTTTGGCTTGAGCATCCGTGCGCCCTTTTCCTGCACTGCGACCCCCAAGATTTTGGCGTAAGGTGTTGAGATCATCAAACAAGGTAGCAAAATGATGCTTGGCGATATAAGTATGAGTTAAATGATTGACACCTGTCTCTAACCGAGTCAATTCTCGCACAACACCCGTCATCGGACTCAGGTGATGGTGATAACTTTTCAGCGTTTCTTCCGGTGAACAATAACGATGTCCGCCATCGGTGGTAAAACGTTTCTTCCGGTGTCCCAGAATAATCGGTAAGGGTTTACGGTTCAACTGCTGATTCAATCCACAACTGGGACATTGCGGACGCTTCACTAAACGATGATTTCGGGTGTCTAAAGATAAGGTATCGTGAGTAACCAGAACCCCGGTTAACCGTTTATTTTCGCCCTGAACAATCCATTTAAAGAGTTCCGTTGCAGCCATTCCTAAAGCCGTTTGGACGCTAGCCGGAAAAGATGTTAAAGGAATCGGTATCGGTGTAGAACAGTTCTGCTGGTTTTGAATAAAGCGTTCTATGGGTCTGTTATCCCGTAACCGTTGCGCTAAACAGTGCCAGCAGCCCGTTTTCCCTGGCTGAATAATCGGTCCAATCCAAACCATCGTTCCCACGGGTTTAACCAGCATCCAGGGGCGTTGAGATTGTAAAGCGTTTTGATTGAATGCGTCTAAATCAACGTGTAGGTAATCATCAGTTAAAACGACATCAATCTCTCCCTGATCCGCCACTTGAATCTGTAGGGATTCCAGCGTCGATAGGAACTCAGAACTGGCTAGAGAACCCAAACAGCTTACGGCTACTTTTGTCCTTTGTAATCGCTGGTAAGCCTGCTGAACCTCAACATTTAGCATCTCACAGAAGCTGGCTAAATGCTCAGGCAATACAGACTCACTTTCAACAATATACCCCTTCTGTTCCATCTGCATCAGGGCGTGTCGCGCCATGACGCTAGTATTGAGCATCTCTTGAAATGAAATCGTTTCTGACGGTAGATCCTGAAGAACTTGATCAATAATGTCTTCAACCGTATGATGCCCATCGATTAACGGGACTAATTGTTGATAGAGATGGCGATTGAGTTGAATCGAACCTCGCTCTGACAACAAAAATACTGTTTCTGGTTCGACTATTTCCACCTGAAAGCATTGTTTAAATCTGGGCTTATTCAGCATATTTATTAAAGATAACTGTGGCTCGTCCGTACTTGGGTAGGAACCTACAAATCCGCACCATGAACGCTCATGATTCGACATGCGTACCCATTAACTGCGTTAATTATTAGATGGCGAAATAAATTTGTCAAGAAGTACCTTCTGACACAGGACGTTGAGGAGAGGGCGACCCGAGTAAATTAAGTGAATTAGAGTTGTTAATTAGTGCAAGCGGGTCGCCCCTACAGGGAGACCACAGGTATTTTTTTCATTCTTCATCCATAACGGGCGCGATCACCTGCGGGGAATTTATTAACTGATTTTCCGTTTTATAGCAATCGCCATAGCGGTTAGGACGCATCATTTAGTAGAGACGTCATGCAACGTCTCTACTATTTCAATCATAAAGATTGTCAGGATTACAACATTTGTAGCAATTATTGAAATTGTAGATTGTAGGGGCGAGTCGCTGCTCAAATATGGCGGTGTTAAAATTAACCTGTCTCGACTCGCCCTAGCTTAAATGTAGCGAAGGAACTGAATCTCTGTTTACCTTGACACAAAAGTCACGCCAATGGCAGATAAAACCGAAACGTACTACCGATCCCTAACTGACTTTCCACCTCAATCTCACCTCCTTGCAATTCCACCAACCGCTTTGATATCGCTAACCCTATCCCCGTTCCTCCAGTGTGAGGATTGCGCGACTTTTCCGCCCGCCAGAACCGTTCAAACACATGAGGGAGATCCTCTGGAGCAATTCCCATACCCGTATCGGTTACCGCAATCCATAACCTAGGAATAATACCTTTTATTCCATGCCGTTCTACCCACACCCGAACCGTAATTTTACCCGTTTGAGTATGGCGAATAGCATTCCCTAAAAGATTCATCAGTACCTGTTCAAGTCGGTCACTATCCGCCAATACTCGCGGCAATTTCTCCGGACAATCTAACTGCAATGCAGGACCTTCTTCCAACACCTGATCCGTAAACTTTTGTACCAGTGATTCTAACAAGGGACGCACATTTACGGGTTCAACTTTGATTGGCAGATAACCCGCTTCGGCTTTCGAGAGTTCCTGTAAATCATTAATTAACCGTTCCAATCGGCGCGTTTCTTTTGCCAACTGCTGATACATCGCAGGCGTTGCATCCATCCGTTGTGTAGCCAGTTCTTCTAAATAACCTCTTAGTACCGTCAGTGGGGTTCGTAGTTCATGAGTCAAATCACTGACTAAATCTCGTCGCCGCTGTTCCACATCTTCTAAACTCACCGCCATTTGATTAAAACTGGTGGCGAGTTGATTAATTTCAGGAATTTCACTGGGGGGAAGTCGTTTATCTAGCTTCCCTGCTGCAAATTGTTGGGTAATATCTTCAATTTGAGTCAGGGGTTTGACGATGCGACGAGACAACCAATAACTAAGTCCTCCTGCTGCTGTCGTGCCAACAATAACTGACCAAAATGTGCCGCGATTCCATGCGGTTTGAAATCCTTGTAGTAGAGAGGTACGAGCAACGCGAAAGATAACTCCTTTGCCTTCTAATTGTTGCAGATGCAAAATAAAGAAGCGCGGCGAAGACACTTTACTAATAATTAATAGGGAACCCACGCCGACAATCATCACCAACAAATGGGAGAGAAACAGGCGCGAGACTAAGGGTAAGGATTTGCGGCGGCGACGTAAACCGGTTTTACTCATGGGGTTCGATAAAATTTTGGCTTTGTGGGCTTGGCTTAAGGCTTAAGTGAAGCCCTGAACTAAAGTTCGGGCTAAAAGCTAAAACCCGTTAAAACGGGTTAAAAGAACCTAGTGCAAGAAGGCAGAAATAACTGAACAGCTAATATCTCCCCCCGCTTCCCCTGCTCCCTCTGCTCCCCCTGCTTCATCGTATCTACGAAGCTGCTCAAGTATTTTTATGCCCGCTGCACTAGCCTAGTAGGTAATTCTTCATGAAGAGTCCCCTACAGACGGTCGGATCGCCCGCTTTGGTGTTTCTTTACAGGCAGGGGTTCTGAACTGTTGGGGGTTTGCATTGTAGAAAAACCAACCCGGTTTTCAGCCAATGTTGGTTAATGGAAGACTACTCAAAAGTCGAAACCAATACTACAACAAGCTAAAAGCTTTCCTTCAAAGCAACCTACCAGCCGAAAGCCGAACCAGTATTAAGCTGTCATGCATTTAAATTGGGTATTAGTAGCGAGCAAGATGCTCAATGTAGCGAGCAAGATGCTCAATGTAGCGAGCAAGATGCTCAATGTAGCGAGCAAGATGCTCGCACTACACGGCTTTCGCCATTATTGACATTAAGGTTTAAATGCCGAACAGCTTATCAAGGTAGTTATTCAAGAGGAAAGTTACACATCAAAAACATCAGCTATTGACTTAGAGCTTCCATCAAAGCAATCAAAATATGCTGGGAAGCGGGTTAACCCAGTATGAAAGACTAAACTACAAGTTTCTATAAGTTTAGTCTACACGGTTATCTTCAAATTTATAACCAACACCGATAACCGTCTTAATAAAGGTCGGATTACTGGGGTCCGGTTCTATTTTTTTCCGCAATCGGGCGACATGGGTATCAACCACCCGTTCATCGCCAAAGAAGTCATTCCCCCACAGCTTATCAATCAGTTGAGTACGATTCCAAACTCGACCGGGTTGACTGGTAAAGGTTGCCAACAGATTAAATTCTAACGTGGTTAAATCCAGGGGTTCTGATTCCCCAGACTCTAGTTGGCGACTGGCTGTATGTTGATCCACATCCACTGTAAAATGTTGGGTACGGTAGACGAGGGACTGTCCACTGTGACGTAAACTACGCCGCAATAGCGCCCGGACTCTCGCCACCAGTTCGGTAGGGCTAAAGGGTTTGACGAGGTAATCATCCGCACCCGTTGATAGCCCAATTACGCGGTCAATTTCCTCTCCCTTCGCCGTCAGCATTAGAATATAGGGGTCTTTGGGTCCCGGTTTTTGGCGAATTCTGGCGCAAACTTCCAGTCCATCCAATCCAGGTAGCATTAAGTCGAGAATAATTACATCCGGTTGCTGACTTTGGAAGGCTTGAATGGCGGCTAGTCCATCGCGACAGGAGTAGCAGGTGAAACCTTCCCGTTCTAGGGTAAGTTGGATGAGTTTGGCGATTTCCGCTTCGTCTTCAACGATTAAAATATCCATAAAGCATCTTGGCGACTGGACGTCACAGCTACACAAACTTTCGTCCGCCTGCGCGGACTGAATTATAAAGGGGGTAGTCAATCCGGATTTGGTATTAGACGCCGCATTGGGGATGGCTTTTGCCTGTGCTTGTTTCTACGATACCTCATCCCCATTCATCAGACGACAGCGAGGAAGCCCAACACTACTGCAAGGGATAGGGGAGCATGTTCCAGATGCGCCATGGCGCGTCTGGGGAGAATAAATGAAATTAGATCTCGCGGCGAGCAGGATTGGGAAGCCCAAGTTTTGTTGAGGAGGGGTTGATTCATGAATCGTTGTTTTTGTCAAGACAAAACGAATAGGATCAGGGCGGATTTTTTCGGCTTATTATATTTTTATCTCATCCTTGTAGTGCGAGCATCTTGCTCGCTACTAATACCCAATTTAAATGCATGATAAGTAGTCGGACAAAAGTTGAGTAAAGGGCGACCCGACCCCATTGAATGGACTGGTGTTGTTAATTAGGTCAAGCGGGTCGCCCCTACAGGGGAATTACAAATGTTGCTTTCATCCGTTGCCGATGCGATCGCTAATTTAGATCCCCAACCTTCAAGAAGTCGAGGATCGGGTAGGGGAATGGATTATAAGCCCAATTTCTCTAAAACAGGTTTGGTGGAGACAATATGCTTACTCAACCCCAACTGCTTGGGCGGAATCCCTAGCGCCAAAGCCACCAATTGCGGTAAATGTAACACCGGTAATCCCAGCTTACGCTCAATTACCTTTTCCACTTCCGGTTGACGAGAGTCAAGATTCAGGTGGCACAATGGGCAAGGTGTTACCATACAATCCGCCCCCGCGTCAATGGCTTCTTGGATATTTTTCCCTGCCATTTGGAAGGATTGCTCAGTCGCATAACTGGCAATGGGCCAACCACAACATTGGGTTCGTCCACGATAATAAACCGGAGTTGCGCCAACGGATCGAAATACATTCTCCATTGATTCAGGGTGAAACGGGTTGTCGTAGGGTATGGTGGTCTGTCCTCGGAGCAAATAACAGCCATAGAACGCAGCACATTTTAACCCGCTTAACTTTCGAGTCACCCGTTCTTGTATGGCGTCTAGTCCATAATCGGTGACTAACGCCCACAGCAGGTGTTTGACTTCGCTATTCCCTTTATAAGGGGAACAGCCCTCTTTTTTCAGTAAGCCATTAATTTGCTCCACGTAACCCGGATCAGTCTGTTGAAAGTCCTTTAAGCGTTCATCCACATGACCAATCACCCCCTGACAGGTGCTGCAATGGGTTAACAGGGGCAGATCCAATTCCTCCGCCAAGGCAATATTACGAGCATTTACGGTATCTTCCAGTAATCGGGAATCTTCCTTAAATGTGCCAGAACCGCAACAGGAAGCTTTTTTCAGTTCAATCAGTTCAATGCCCAAGGCTTGAGTCAGGGCGGCGGTGGATTGGTACAATTCTCGGCAAGCGCCTTGGGCGACACAACCGGGAAAGTAAGCGTATTTTAGGGTTTGAGATGGCATAGCAGTTAATCTGGATTCTCAGGATCAATTATCCCATCGCTCATCCTAATGGGTAGCGTTGGCAATGTTGGAATTTTTGGTTGAGCAAAGGGCAACCCGATCCCATTGAGTGGATACAGGCGTTGATTGGTGCCGTGCGGGTTGCCCCTACACGAACTGTTGGGGATCGCCTCCACCCTTGATATACCATCTTACTTTTCACGGGATCTGGAATACCTCTCTCCAAACCTCTCTCCTGCAAGGAGAGAGGCTTTGAATTCTCCCCCTTGCGTGCAAAAAAAAAGTGAAAAGTCAGGATATACCGTAGTGGCTTGGCAAGTTTAAAATTGTAGGTAAAGATGATGAAGTTTCATCCGAGCATCTTCGGTTGTGAATTGCCATTTAACTTTCGTATTTTCCTGATTTCGTTCTTCTTGCCAGTGCGCCAATTCGGTTTTTAAAATATCCGCTGTAGCTATCCGCCTATCTAGACATTGCTGGGGAGCAACGTTTCGCGATCGCGAGATAGACCGTAGTGGCGTGACACAGCTAAAATTGTGGAATAGATTTGACGTTTAAACCGGGCGCACGCCATGCGCCCCTACAATTCTAATCCACCAAATAAGGTGTGCCACGCCAGTAGGGTGGGCATTGCCCACCAGCCTTAATCAGTATGCCATTCGACTGAGAACAATGATTTTGCCGACATTATACTGGGAAGCAACGTTTCGCGATCGCGAGATGATGGATTGAGCCTGAATCACCCGTCTGATTAGGTGAGTTAGATCCCCGACTTCTTGAAGAAGTCGGGGATCTGGTAGGGGCGACATTTTAAACGATCGCTCTTGTCGCCTGGAGATACATTTCCGCGATCGCAAGTCCTATCAGTACCCCGACTAAACTGAACCAACTCCCTAGAGTGCCGAGAGTGGTGATTAATAGGACAATTATACTGGTGGCGGTGAGGTAGGTAAGGGCGACTTGACGATGAGTCCAACCAAATTGTTGAAGCCGCTGGTAAATGTGACTACGATGCCCCTTAAAGATGTTTTCTTGGCGGATCAGGCGACGGATTAGGGTGTAGATGGCATCAGCGGTGAGGGGGAGGGTTACAGCCAAAGCAGACCAGGCTTGCACGGGATTATGGCTGTTGAGTAGGGCGATGGCGACACTGGCTCCCAAGACAGTGCTACCCGCATCGCCCATAAAGATTTTCGCGGGAGACCAATTCCACCAGAGAAAACCCAGGAGGGCGGCGGTAAGCAGCCAGAATAGGGGTTGGTTGAGGTATAGTGCTAGGAATGCCATCTGGAGGGCGGTGACGCTAGCAACGAGACCATCTAAACCATCCATAAAGTTGTAGAAGTTAATTAGGGCGGTGATGCCAATTAGGGTGAGTGCGATCGCGAGCATTTGACCCACTATACCGAAGTTAGGGAGCCAGGGTAGGGGGAAGGAACCGAAACACGCGATCGCGAGGCTGGCGACGGATAGATGCACGAGGTAGCGTATTCTGGCGGGAAGCCCTTGGCGATCATCAATAATACCAATGACGGCTAGGGGGGTGAGGATGAGCCACAGGAAGGTTGGGTTGGGGTTAATTAAGGGGTGGGGTAGAAGTTGAGGAAAATAACGGGCGAATAGAGTGGCAATTAATCCCGTTATGGCAAACGCCAGGATGAAACCCAAGCCACCACCACGGGGAGTGGGTTGGGTATGGGAACTGCGATCGTTGGGGATGTCCAGTAAGTGGTTGCTGAAGCGTCGTTTAATGATATTAGTCAGGAGGATACTCGCCAGAACACTGGCAGCCGCAAGAACAGTTAACATGCTTGTCTATTACACTTCTCACACACACATCTTTTACTATATGACCTATTGGTTTTCGGTGAGTTCCGTTAGAGAGGTATACTTCGCAAGGTCAAATTTGTCATTCTGAGTCCTGAGCGAAGCGAAGGAACTGAAGCGGAGTGTTAGCGAAGCTCGGCGTTAGCCTAGAATCTCACGACTATGTTACGCTGTACTTCACTAAGCTCTGCATGACAAAAGCTGAGTTTTTGACCGCGAACAGTATACATCAGCGCAAGGTTTTTGAGAGCCCTTCATCAACGGTGTAGGGAGGTTGCCAGTTGAGGGTGTTTCGGATGTGGCTGCTGTCAACGACGAGGGAACCTAGCAGGCGGTCAATGGTTGAAGTATTGAGTGGTAGGGGGCGTTGAGTGAATTGCTCGATGGTATCTCCTAGATGACCTGCTAGTTTGAGCAGGCTGGGTGGTACTGGGAGGAGGTGACAAGGGCGTTCTAGGTGGTAGGCTATCTTGCCGATGAGTTCAGGTGTGGAGAGATCTTGACCATCGCTAACCAGGAACGTTTGGTTTTTGGCGTTAGGGTGAGTTAGACAAGTCGCGATCGCATCAACGAGATTACCGACGTAGAGAAGGCTACGGCGGTTGTTGACTAGACCGAAGGGTAAGGGTAAGCCTCGATTGATGAGTTTAATCAGGCGTTCCATGTTGCCAGGATTGCCAGAACCGTAGACTAAGGTAGGGCGTAGAATAGTCCAGGTCATGCTGCTTTGGCTGGCAAGTTCAATTAGGGCTTGTTCAGCTTGGAGTTTGCTGCGTCCGTAAGGAGTGTCAGGTTGGCAAGGGGAGGTTTCCGTGAGGGGATGATCGCTTAGAGTAGCCATTGCCCCAATGGAGCTGATGAACATAAAGTGCTTCACACCTGCTTGAATAGACTGCTTCACGAGGTTAGCAGTACCCTCAAAGTTAACTTTGAGAAATTCCGCTTCAGAATCGAGAGTATCTTCATGCCAGATGTGGACACGAGCGGCAAGATGAATAACTGAGTCAATGCCATTAAGAGATTGTTGCCAGTCAGTGCAACTGTCAATGTTTTTAATCAGTACAGGGGTAACGTCAAAGGTGTCAAAAGTTAATTGGGGTAAACTTTTACGAATAGCTAAACAAATATCCCAATCTTTTCTGCTTAATAACATTATTAATTTACTCCCCACAAAGCCAGTAGCACCAGTAATTAAAATTGAATTCATTTAGCAATTACTATTTATCATAACTACTTATTTTTTACCAAAAATAACTTACATTTTGTGTTTCTATTTTTTTATTTCATAGCCAGATTCTAAAAAATAATTTTCATTCAAATGAAGAACCTTGTGTCTAACTAGTTGATAAGCATAACCCCAGAAATGAGCAATAGGGATAACCATTAGTGTAACTCCACAAATCAAGTATCGACTTAAAAAGCTAGGTATATTTTCTTTGCTGCCTCGCCAAAACTCTGACTCAAAACTCTCATTAAACCTCCAAGTCACTAAAAATGCTTCTAAGAAGACTGCAATAAAACCGGCGACAAGAAAAATAGTTGCGTGTAAATTTCCGTGAAATAATATTAAATCAATAAACATAATTAATATTATTAATGATATAAAGTAAAATGGAAAATTACTTCTAATTGGTAATTTTCCTGGATATTGAATTCCAATTAAATAACACCCTCTACCGTACTTCATATATTGATTCCACAATGATTTAATATTTTTTCTTGGAAAATACCAAACTTGAATTTTAGAGCTAACATAAATAGCTTGAGCATTTTCTTCCAATAATCTTAAATTAAGTTCAGTATCCTCTTTACGAGTAATTTTATATCCTCCTACTTCTATCAAAATTCTTTTCCAGAAACATCCCAAAAAAACAGTATCAGCATAACCACAGTAGTTAGGATCTCGATATTTAGCTTTTCCACTTCCCAAAAAACTTCTAGAAGCAAGAGCAACTCCAGCTTGAAAAGAACTTTTCGCAGCGAAACGCTGTGCTCCACCAACGTTCAAACTCTTCGACTCTAGTAAAACTTCAACACATTGTTTAATGTAATTAGATGCATATTCACAATGGGCGTCAGCCCGTAAAAAAATATCACCCTTTGCTTCATCTAACATTAGTTTGAGGGCTGCAGATTGTATCCTTAGTGGATTATCTAGTAACCTCACTCTTTTATCCACCAGTGAAAGCTTTATTACTTTATCTACAGTACCATCAGTGCTACCACCGTCTGCTATAAGTACTTCAAGCAGATTTGGATAATCGGTTTCTAGAAATCCTTGTATAACTTTCTCTATATTAGAGAACTCGTTATAGGTAGGAATAGCTACAGTTACTGTAGGAATAATTAAATTCATAATCAATAACTTTATAACAATCAATCTGAACCATTATTTTACACGCTTAGAAAACTGATTTATAAAACCTCTAATTACACTGCTCATTCCTCCTTGAGAATAAACACGAATGACTCTACTAAGCTCAAAATATATAAAATTTTGCTTCCAATATTGAGGAATATAGTTAACACAATAGCGCCAAATTTTTACTATTAAATATTCTCTAACTTGAAGTTCTTGATGCAAAGATCTAAACAATCCATCTATTGTTTTCACGATTGTCTCATTCTCCAAATATTTATGTTGGTTATTTTCATTTTCTTCATACAGAACAGATCCGTACAGTACCAAATAGGCAATTTTAACTTGGGAGGTTACAGTTGTATTTGCCATCAAATCATCTATTGAACTTTGATGGTGACAAAGATTTATATCTACTTTGTTGATAACCATATTATCTCTATTTTCTAACCTTAAATCTTGATAAGTTTCTAAAAAATTTTTCAATCTCAATCTTTGCTTTACCTCGCTTAACAAAGTATCTTCATAAAATATAAAAAATCGAGGTTTTCCAGAAGTATAAATCATTGCTTGTACAATATGATAAAGCCAGCGATTCAAGCTTCTATTTATTTGATATTGACTTCTCTTTTGCTGAGATTTAGATGCATCCCATGGATTCCGTAAGCTCAAAATATATATTGTTTCAGGTAAAAGTTTTTGCCAAAAAGGTAGAACTAGGCAAGTTTTAGGATCTTTCCATCCCCAGACTGAGAACTGAGAAAACTCATTTTCTATAAGTATCTGAGCCTTGTTTTCTAAATCTTCAAGACAGGATGATAATTCCCATCCAGAAGGGAACCATGGTGGAGCATTACTGTTTCCGCCAAAACGCCTTAATATTTCACTATTGATATCACTGAAACCCCTGTGTTCCCAATATCCTGTTTGATTGTATCTGTCTCGAGGAATCATAAACTTTTCAGAACCAAGATAAACTCCCAGTGACTGAAGTAATTGCATCGTCAAGGAAGAACCACTACGACCAGCTGTCAAGACACAAATAGGAGTTGTTTTCTGTTCCTGTGATATTAATTTTACTCTGTTATTCTTTTTGCTTTCATCCATTTAATTATTACCTCAATAATTTGATTAATCTGAAAAAATTATCGTGAATCTATTTTCGTTTCATAGGTCTCGCATAAACATTTATTTAATTTCTTCATAAAATTAAAATTGATTGTATTCCAGTCAAAATGGACTACAGAATCTCGCATATTTTTTGAAATTTTTATTCTCAGATTAACGTCACTCTGTAATTGGCTTAACAGTTCAATAATTTTTTTAGTATCATTTTCTTCATAAAGTAAAAACTGATCTTCTACTGCAAAAAATTCTTTAATTCCAGGATAATTATTGGCAATAACAGGCTTACCTAAAGCCATGTATTCTAATATTTTGCCAGGATGAGATACCTCATTGTCACGAATTTTTGAATCCCCAATAAATACACAAACATCACTATTATACATTAATCGAATTGCTTCAGTATGTGAAACAATACCATGATACTCTACGCCAGGTCGTCTTAAATTATCTGCACTTATACCTCGCAAAGGACCAGCGACAACTATTTTTGCACAAGGAATTTTATCAAGGATGTCATCTGTTATTTCAATAAGTTCATAGCCTTTCCCGGGTCTGATCGTACCTACATAGCAAATAATAAACTCCTTGTTTTGTTGGTAATCAGTAAATTGGCTAACAATTTGTTGTATGAGTTTGATGTCTACTCCATTAGACATCGCAAGAATTTTATCTATACTAACATTAAACTGCTCTGAGAGCCGTTTAGCTAAACCATGGTGGTTATTATGCGCCATTACTATATGTAAGTCTATTTTAGGATAAATTAATTTTGCCATTAAGAATATTAACCTAGCTGCTATTTTTACAAATAAATTTTTGAATTTAGCTGAATCAATATAGTAGTAAGGACTATGCTGAGACTCCATACACGACACAATTGTTTTACTATATAGTATCAGTAAAAATGGCAAAAATATAAAAAATGGGAAATGCCAAACATAAATAGCCTGAAACTCACCAGTTTTCAATAAGCGCAGGCATTCTATGAATAGACCTAACCGACCACTGAGTTTGGCAAAGTATGTATTGGGATGGCTGGTTAATTCATCAGGCAATGAAACATTCTTTCGTACAACCAATTTTGCTTGTCCAGAAGCAAGAAAAGTAATGCAACGTTGGTATAAAGCACGGTTTTTCCCACAAGGAATGTTTGAATCAAGAGCAACTAATATTTTCACTTTACTTCTCCTTAACTTAATGATTAAATATTTCCTTATTTTATACATTTTTCCGAGGATAACCTGGTAATGCAAAAGCAAACGCGATAAAAGTCCATAACAATAAATGGGTTTCTCCACTAATCGTGAATAGATGTAATAGGAAAGCAAACCAACTCGATAGAATACAATCCAAAGCTAGTTTTTCTCTTTTCATATTCATCAACTTTGTTCTAAGTCGAGCTTGCCAAATTTTCTTGGTTGCTATAAATAAAAGCTTACCATAAAGTAAAAAGCCGATCAATCCAGTCTCAATAAGAAAGAATAGATGAATACTCCCGGAAGAAGCCAAGGCAGAATCTCTCCAAGTAAGTATTTTTTGAGCATAACCTGGATTCATAGAATCAGCAATGTCAAGCATTGTTGCGAAACCTTTTTCAGCAAACTGTCCAACACCAACCCCAAAAACATAATTTTCTTTTAGTAGATCAAATCCCGCTCTTATAGACAGCCATCTAATCTCTATAAAAATGCTACCTGTTCTTATTGAATTTAACCTTTCTATATAAAGTTCTTCTCCTATGTATTTAGCTGCTATAAACAATATCGCTGCGACAATTAATAGGACAAAAATTTTTTTGGGTAAATTATTATCAGATATTACTATAAATGCAACAAAAAATGTTACGATAGATAAAATAACTGCTCTAGATCCGAGTTGAATTGTTACAATCGATATTATTGTCATACCCCCTAACATCAATGTATTAATCAATAATTTTTTGTTTTTATTGACTAATAAGTAATAAGTAATGCCAGCTATTATAATAGGAATTATAGATCCAATATAAGCAGGATGAGTTCCACCTATGCCATTTAGTCTTTGTAACCCTTTGCTATCTGTAACTAAATAAAATCTTGGAAGCAACCAAGATAATATTAGCAAAACTAAAAAATAAAATAATCCACCAATCATTGTCCACCTTAAAAAAGTTTCTGTTATTTTTCTTTTTGCTATTTTATTAGGATAAAACAGAACAAAAAAAATAACACCTAAATAAAAAAATGCTTGTTTAACTATTCTTAAATTTAATCCATATTGGCAAATCCATATTACTTGTATGAACATATATGTACAGAATAAGTAAACCCATAATAGTTCCGGTAACTGCTTTAGTTTAAAATAACCGACAGAACCGCAAATTGACAAATTCCTCAGAGGAATAACTAACCCTATTATAAGAATACTCGCCGTACTTAGAAGATAGTGTCCATGGACGCGGGAAAGCATCCACGGTTGAAGAAACATTAGCACAATAAAACCTAAATATGGTTTTTTAATGTGTGTAATCAATAAAAGCATAAGCAGTAAAATAAAGAAAAAAGTTTGTAGCATGCCAACTAATTTAGTTCTAGTATGTATAATTAATTAATTAACTAATTAACTAATTAACTAACACTAACCTTTATGCCTTGAGTCAGGTAAAACATTAATCCATTAAGCATAATTATACATCCTGTTGTAACTAAAGCTGCTCCTAGGGTTCCATACATTGGAATAGCGAACAAATTACCTACTACGTTTGCTAAGGCGATAATACTTGTTAAAAAAGCAAAAATACGCTCTTTCCCTACCATGAGTAGAGCGAAGCCCACCGGACCTGATACTGCATTAAACAATTGTCCACAAGCCATTATTTTTAGTAGTAAACTTCCTTGAGTAAACTCAGAACCAAAAAAAATAAGTAGATGTTTTGCCCTTATTATTATAATAATAAAAAGAGGTAAAGAACCTATTGTAGAACACAGCATGGCTCTACGCATAATTGCCTTAAATTCGTCAAGTCGGGAACTATGAAAAGCAGCCGCAAGCATCGGTGCAGCAATAATATTGACTGCTTGCAATACAAATATGTTGAGACTGGCAATGCGGTTGGCTGCATTATACACTCCCACAGCTTCCATATCTATAAGGAAACCAAGCATAAATATATCTGCTCGATTCATCACTATCTGGCTTATTCCACCAAGCATCATCGGTAGGGTACCGCTATCCATTGCGAGTTTAAAAGTCGGTAAAGCTGTTTTTCCCTGTACAGGAAAACACCACCACAGCAAAACAGTACTTAGTAAGCAAGCTAGAAAAGCTGCTCCAAAATACAATAATAAAATATCAGTGGTTGTGTTCATGGGAAGCATACTCAGTCCAGTCAATATGGTCAAAGGAAGAATTAATTCTTCTAGGATAATGCTGGTCTTAATACGTCGTAGAGCCTGGAAAACTTTTTTGCGTAGGTTAACTAAAGCGAAAAGTGGAAGAAGTAATGCCGCAAAGCGACAGCTAAGAATAATGTTATTAGGAATACTCTGGGTGTAAGAAATTACCCATAGAACCAAACTGACCAATATAGAAAAAAACATGGTCATTTGAGAGGCTCGTAACACTATGCCGTGCAATAAGCTCCAC
This sequence comes from Coleofasciculus chthonoplastes PCC 7420, assembly GCF_000155555.1. Lineage (GTDB taxonomy): Bacteria > Cyanobacteriota > Cyanobacteriia > Cyanobacteriales > Coleofasciculaceae > Coleofasciculus > Coleofasciculus chthonoplastes_A. The sequence goes on along the minus strand of NZ_DS989864.1, from coordinate 35,234 downwards.
TGCTGTTTTTCTTGATACTGTACAATAAAACGTACAAGTGCTGTCGGCCATCCTAAAGAGACGACAACAGACAAAATATTTACTATTATTAGGGCATAACTAAAAGTTCCATAATTTTTTGATCCAATTAAGCGAGCAACTAATGAGTGCATAAGGAACAACAGAACTGCCCCCAAAGCTCTGAGAAAAAAAGATTCAATTACACCACGTTTTAGTAGGCGCGTAATACTCAGTTGGTTGGTCATAGACTTTACTAATCACTTGCGATCTAAGTCACCTATTCATATAACTCCTGGTATTCTTGTGCAAACCACTCAACCGTTCGCCTTAAACCATCTTTCAATTCCACCTCAGCTTGCCATCCAAGCATCTCTTTGGCTTTAGATGTGTCAGAGAAATTACGCCTGACATCCCCTATCAGTGGCGAAGCATAGTTGCTCTCAAGTTTGATTCCCATCTCACTCATCACCCAGGAGAGTTTATCGACTAGTTCTCTCACTGTAGTTTCCCTGTTAGTCGCAATTTGAAAAACTTCTCCACCGATGTTATCTGTAGCAGCCGCTAAACAAATTGCTCGAACTAAATCGTCAATAAAAATAAAGTCACGGGTCTGTCTACCATCTCCATATATTTCTAAGGTTTCACCGTTTAGAGCTTGCCGAATAAATTTTGCCACTACACTGTTTTTATGCCCAGAAGCGGGTCCGTAAACATTACCAAAGCGTAACACCACTGTCTCAACACCAAACGAATGAAAATACGCACAACAGTATCCCTCACCAGCTAATTTACTAGCTCCATAGGGAGAAACCGGATGAGGAGCTAGTTCTTCATGAATGGGAGGAATACATTTACCGATAGGAGCGCCACTAGAGGCAAAGATGAAGCGCTTGACCTGGTTATGTCTGGCTGCTTCCAGATAGTTTAGAGTGCCAATTACATTTGTATAGCAGTCTCCATGAGGGTCTTGAATAGATGGCTGAACTCCCGTGTTAGCTGCAAGATGTACAATTACATCTATACCCCTAGTCACTCTCAGGGCGAGTTGACTATCAAGAATGTCACCAATAACTAGCTCAGTACCCGATAAAGACGAGGGATGACCGCTAAGCCCAGCATCTTTAAGTTCTACGAAATCACACACCGCAGCAAGAGCCTCACGAGTACCGACGCACAGATTATCTACAACTCGAATGTGAGGATTGCCCTCCGTATAGAGTTTCTTGATAAGATTCGTACCCAGAAACCCACACCCACCAGTAATAAGCCACTTCACGTTAGTTCCACTTTACCCGAGGCATAATTTTACGAATATCGATATGCTCTTTGTAACACATAACCTGCTTCAGCATTTGAGCAATAACATTATCAGTCATAGGATGCGGTTTTAACCCTAATTCAAGCAGTCCTGAATGGTTAGGATTGTAATAGTGATCCTCTTTCTCTTTGCGGGGATTATCAATAGCCTTTACTTGTACATTCAGCCTCATTTGGTTCCCCACGTGCTGCACCTTCTCAGCTAACTGATTGACCGAAAACGTCTCTGTGAATTGATTCAGAATTCGGAGTTGCCCTGATTCTACTGGGTTATTCATCGCTAATTCTACACATTGTAGTGTATCTTTAAGGTTTAAGTAACCGCGAACTTGTCCACCCTTGCCATAAACTGTTAATGGCACTCCAGCAACTGCCTGAACTAAAAACCGATTCACAACTGTGCCAAAGATGTCATCGTAGTGAAAGTTGGGTAATAAACGTTGATCCTGATCCACTTCCGGAGTTGATAGCCCATAGACAGGTCCTTGCATCAAATCCGTGACACGGATACCATAGGTACGCACATAAAACCAGAGTAAATCTGTATCCAAAACCTTCGTCGTGTGATACAAGCTACCTGCCTGACGCGGATACAGAAATTTATCCCTGCGTCCTTTATGTTCAATCTCTATCCAACCTTCTTCAATATCGATATTCGGGGTGCCATATTCACCCATCGTCCCGATCTTGATAATCTGACAATCTGAGCTGTACTGCATTACTGCCCAGATGAGATTAAAGGTAGCGCTAAGATTATTGTGAAGAGTAAGCTGTGCCTCGCCATAACCAATCATTGAGTAAGGAGCAGAAGGTTGTTCTGCATAGTGAATGACCGCTTCCGGAACGAAATCGGTGAAAATGCGTTCCATAAAACGAAAATCACAGCAGTCTCCAATCTCTACTCGAATTTTATACCCAGATACAGATTCAAACAGGCGAACACGCTCAACCAGGTTGGGATTGGGCATGAGTGCTTCAGAACAAGTCTCACGAGCGATGTTACGCCTTAAATAATTGTCCACTACCATGACATCATGTCCCTGGGCAGCAAAGTGCATTGCTGTAGGCCAGCCTAGATAACCATCACCGCCTAGAATCATCACTCGCATAGCTGATTCCTCTTGAACGCGGTCTTCATGTCGTTATTTGAATGATTCAAGATAGTATCAACCTCGAAAAGTTTACCCTTATAAAGGTAATTCCATAATGCCTTTTTGTCCATAGGTTGCTCATTAGCAGAGTTATAGGGTTTTTTTATAGTGTTTGTTACCAAGCCCTCATATTTATAATCAATAGATTGATATATAGCTCTAAATGCGGGAACAACAACAAAATACCGCTCCAGTTCTACAGTTCGCCGGACTTCTTCATCATTCATTAATTCTTCATATAACTTCTCTCCGGGTTTAGAGCCTATCAAACGGACTTCTATATCCTCAGGATTATAGTTGTATCGGGGTGCTAGCTCTTCAATCATCACTTGTGCCAAGTCAGCAATGCGTACTACAGGCATTTTAGTCACGAATACTTCACCACCCCTAGACAGAAATACAGACTCCATGACCAGTTGAACGGCTTCCTCTAGGGTCATAATAAAGCGAGTCATAGCCGGATCGGTTAAAGTTACTGGTCCCCCTGTAGCGATCTGACGTTTAAAAACTGGAATGACCGAACCACGGGAGCCTAATACGTTGCCAAAGCGCGTTGAAGCAAATATGGGTTGAACTTCACGTCTATGAGCATTGGCAGCAGTCATTAACCGTTCTCCCATCAACTTGGATGTTCCCATAACGTTGGTAGGATTGACTGCTTTGTCTGAGGAGGTGAAAATTACCCGCTCTACCTTAGCCGCAATGGCTGCATCAATAACATTCTGGGTTCCCAGAATGTTAGTCTGAATAGCTTCATGGGGTGACTTTTCACATATCACGACATGTTTTAATGCTGCCGTATGCAAGACAATATCAACTCCTTGCATCTTGTACATTAATTCATAGCGATCGCGCAAATCACATAGGTAAAGTTGCACGTAGGGAAAGTCGCCATACTCCTCAGCCAGAAAAAATAACTCAGTCTCGTTGTGGTCAATACCAATTACTTCTTGAAGATTATATTTCAGGAGCTGCCGTAATAGCTCTTGTCCCACGGTGCCGCATACACCTGTGATTACAACCGTTTTGCCATTCCAGGAACTAGCCATTTTTCTCGTCTATTTGGTTTCTTTCCCCGTAGTAAGCACTGGCAGTCATTGCAACTTTATAGGGATGAATTTGCCATCTGTTTTATTAGACAGTTATATACATATTAGAGTCTTCTATATCTCCCTCCTCATGCCCACACAATACCAGAAACAGAAACAGTTCACCCTGTCAGTCACCCCGGTTCCCATCACCGTGTCCGGTATTCCTGGTATCCATATCCAGCAAGCCAGTCACAAAACGGTAAAACTGTTGGAGAATCATTATGACAAAATCGACAAGATTGAGGTCAAACCCAACTATAACACCCAAGCGCAGCAGATCAACATCACCGTGCGATCGCCCGGTACCCGTTTGATCGCTTAAGCCGCCTCCCAAGTCTCTATCCGTCTCCAGCAGGAGTTTCCAGCCCCATTAGGTCACGCGATCGCGAATAGTCTATTCCGCATCGAGCTGGAAATCAACCAGCAGCAACAGGTTCTCCAACAGTTAGACCAACCAATTGCTCAAGTTCGCGACCCCAACGGCATCGATCCCCAACAGATTAGACCTGCTCCTTAGTACAAATAGTACTATAGGACGCGATCGCCAGTTTTTCTCCAGCCAGTAGGGGAGGGACGGGCAACCCGACAAATTGAGGGGAACGGAGTTTTCATTAGTGCCAGCGGGTCGCCCCTACCTGACCCCAGGTGTTTTGGCTCATCCCTAACGGGTGCGATCGCGTTCGGGGGAGACTCCTATCTGACCAAATTTCATCCTTGTTGGTTTCCCCTTGCCAATACTACGGGCAAATCCATTAATTTTCTTGAGGAACCCGCATCTTTTGTTAACCCGGAATCAATGGTAACTTGGTGGGTTACGGCGGATTTATTATTGAATGGTTCATTGCCTAAATTTAATACCGCCTAACCCACCCTACGGGTCTGGAGAACCCAATCCCTCCTGTAGCACAGTCAGAACTCGCGACATCTCTCCCTGCAACAGTGCCTGTATATCCAAATTCCGCTTTTTTAAGATCAGACATGACCCCATTAAAATGATAACTTGGTGGGTTACGGCGGATTTATTATTGAACGGTTCATTGCCTAAATTTAATGCCGCCTAACCCACCCTACGGGTCACGGTTGATCGGGGTCTATAGGACGGCACATTTTTCCATGATATAGAACAATGGCTCTCATTCTTGTAGTGCGAGCATCTTGCTCGCTACCCAATCTTGCTCGCTACCCAATCTTGCTCGCTACCCATTCCCAATTTAAATGTGCGATCGCGTGGGGGAGGCTCCAATCAAATAAATCCGGCTAGTTCTTTGATTTTAATCTGGAATCAATGATAACTTGGTGGGTTACGGCGGATATATCCTTGAACGGTTTATTTCCTCAATTTAATACCGCCTAACCCATCCTACGGGTCATGCTTGATTTGGTTTTATAGGACGGCACATTTTTCCACTCTATAAAATTACCTAGGGCTTGCTGCACAAGACCGAAACCCTTAACCATCAATGCTTTGATCCGTATTTACAGTTGACTTGGTGCTCATGAATCTGGTAAAATTGCTCAAAATCCTTGCATCATGATCAGGTAGATGTACCGAAAAGTTGAGAACGCCCCCAGGGAAGCCGAAGATTTTGAACTACCATTTGAAGGAAAGTTATCACAGGATAACCGCTGGGTAATCATGGCTTCTTTAGTACCTTGGGAGGAATTTGAAGAAGAATATGCCCAAAATTTTTCTGCGGAAATGGGAGCGCCAGCGCTACCATTTAGGGTAGCACTGGGTTCATTAATAATCAAAGAAAAACTAGGAATAAGTGATAGAGAGACAGTCGAACAAATCAAAGAAAACCCTTACTTACAATACTTTATAGGTCAAAGGCATTACAGCAGCGAAGCTCCTTATGACTCATCACTATTGGCCAGATTCCGGGAAAGGATAAATGTGAATCTAGTCAACCGAATAAATGAGAAAATGGTGAAGAAAAGTCAATCAGAGACGGATGAAGAAGCTAAAAAAAAAGTGCCGAAATCCAAAGTCAAGAAAGAAGAGAGTCAGCCAATAAAGGACAACTAATAGTTGATGCAAGCTGTGTGCCAGGAGATATAAGTTATCCCAATGATTTGGGGATATTAAATAAAGCTAGGGTCAAAACCGAAAAAATAATAGACAGTCTATATGAACCCCTGAAGGATCAACTAAATAAAAAACCAAAAACTTATAGAAATAGAGCCAGAAAGAATTACTTAAAAGTAGCAAAGAAAAGAGACAAACAAGAAAGAAATAAGAAAGCATAAAAAACACTGCATACATAAAGAGAACTTGGGGAGTATAGACGCGCTAGTTAAGGCAGGGTCTAGTCTTGGGGCATTGAGTCGTACTGAATATAAGAGCCTGTTGGTAGTTAGCGAAATCTATCGTCAGCAAGAATGGATGTACAATAATAAAGTTCATAGAATTGAGCATAGAATAGTAAATGTGAGTCAAGCCCATATCCGTCCAATAGTTAGAGGCAAAGCGGGAGTTGCCGTAGAATTTGGAGCTAAAATATCGGCAAGTGTAAGAGATGGATACGTATTTTTAGACCGTATCAGTTGGGATAACTTTAATGAATCTGTCGATTTAAAAGCTCAAATAGAAGCTTATTATAACTACACAGGATTCTATCCAGAATCCGTTCATGTAGATAAAATCTATCGCAGTCGAGCCAATCGATCCTTCTGTAAAGAAAAAGGAATTAGAATCAGTGGCCCTCCCTTAGGAAGACCGAAAGCCAATGTCAGTCAAGAATTAAAGAAACAAGCTCAAGAAGACGAGAGAATTCGCAATAATATTGAAGGAAAATTTGGCATATCAAAACGTAGATATAGCCTAAGTCGCGTCATGGCTAAACTACCTCATACGTCCGAAACAGCTATTGCCATTACTTTCCTCGTCATGAATCTGTCTGCCCTGCTCAGGCAGGTTTTTTGTCTTTTTTATATATATTCCACAATCAAGTCTTTTTCGGCGTCAATTCATTATTAAACCTTATAATTAAGCGAATCGTTAACAACAATAACTTAAGTTCGCTGTCGTATTATATAACTACTTAATCCATCAGTTGTGTTTCTTCGACTTATTCAGCAGACCCTACCTAAAAATTGACGCCCCAACCCATTCTGGCACGGCTGCAAAAACTTCAAGCCGTTATTGAATTGTAATGCCTAAGTCGGGTTTAAGATTTTCAAGGGTAAATTAACTGTAGGGCATACAACCTAATTTGATGTACCTGAGTTAGGTAAAATGAGGGTCATGGCGCTATCAATAATCCTGTTGCGGTCAATCATGTTCCCTAAGGTTTCTGGAGCATAAAGTCCTTCAGCGACTTCAAGAGATGCGCCATTGAGGGCTTGTTCATAGGCTTCTTCTAGGGCGAGGCGCAATTCCTCCGGTTTAAGATAATAACCGCCTGCTTTGCGTCGTTTATTTTTGCTCTGTATCTCTAGGGCTGAATTCCGAATAGAGACATCCCAAGAGCGGGTGGTGCGGTTTTCAGCTTGTTGTTTGATTAAATGGAGAAGTAGAATTTTGGCGTAGCTGCGAATATTATTGATTTTGTCGTCTCTGCTCATTTCCTCCAATTCTTCAACAATGACCAATGCCCCAGAAATATCACCTTTGAGGAGTAAATCTTTCAACTCTAGTAGTTCTTCCATTGGCTTGCCTAATCTAGATTTGATGGATTAACCTTACGCCTGGAAACCTTAGGGACGCAAAGGATGGTGTCCGATTTAATACTTAGAACTCGCGACATCTCTCCCCGCAAAAGTGCCTGCACATCCAACCGTAACCCTGGCAAAAAGGGACTACTCAACATCCCCAACGAATCCGCTTGCTGCTGTCGATACTTTCCCTGCTCCAAAATGTACCAGCGAAACGCTCTATCCTGCACCAACCACACTAAATACTCTCGCACCCCATTGCGCCGATAAGCCCGTAACTTATCATGGAGATCGTAAGACGCACTACTGGCGGCAATTTCAACAATTAGCTCTGGCGCTCCTTCAACATAATCATCCTCACTAATTCGCGATCGCCTCCCACAGCCGTTCTAAATCCTGTTCCAGTTCTAATTCAAGCTCTTCTGGTGGATAATTAAAAACACTGACTCGATATCGGCTGCAAGTCTCAAAAAAATCGAGTCTTGACATTCCCGCTAACTCAGCCGCTTTTCCCGCCGAAACCTTTCCCAGTTCAAACATTTTCAGGGCAGCCATTAAACGGATATGCTGCTCCATCTCATCCTTAGTCATTTGCACAGCATTTTCAAATCCGGCTGGGTATTTGATTTTTAGCTCTTCCATTTTCGTGTTCGTTCCCCTCTTTCCTCGACTATCTATTTGGATTTCCACAATCAGCGGGCGACTCCTATTTCTCCTCCCCATTATCACAGTAGTTACGAAAACTAACGACAATCCGGCAGAAACTCTTGAGCCAAAATCTCTTCTATCTCAAAAGGACAAGATAAGGGAAATGTCGTCTCAGGAAGACCCGTTTCTCTACAGGCATCTCGCACAGCTTTCGGATACACCCTTGCCAATCCCTGCTCCAACTCGCTTCTTAAACTAGGACTATCTAGCAATAGGGTTTCAATTTCATCACGCTGATGATCAATCGTCACTAGCCAAGTTTTGCTTTGTTTGTCGGGTTGATATTGCCACTTGAGCAGGTGCATGACTAAAACCTGTAAGCGGCTGCGAAGTTGACGGAGGTCACACTTGCCCATACTTTCTAACTCTTCAGCAATATGCTCCACATCAATTTCGGACAAACAGCCTCGCCGCAGTAATTCTACATTTTTACGAATCCAAGCATAGAAGTCCAGATCGTATTCAGCCTCTAGATTCATCGTTCTCATGCTCCAATCAATATAAATCTATTTTCTAGCCGTCGTCTAATCGGCACAATTCAAATTATCGATCAGGCTGTATAAAATACTATTTTAGCTGGTATAAATCCGGCTGGGTATTTGATTTCCCTCTGGAATCAATGATAACTTGGTGGGTTACGGCGGATTTATTATTGAACGGTTCATTTCCTAAATTTAATACCGCCTAACCCACCCTACGGGTCACGGTTGATTGGGGTCTATAGGACGGTACATTTTCCCATGATATAGATAGAATAATGGCTCTCAGCCTTGTAGTGCGAGCATCTTGCTCGCTACAGAGCATCTTGCTCGCTACAGAGCATCTTGCTCGCTACAGAGCATCTTGCTCGCTACCCATTCCCAATTTAAATACGTGCACGAACCCCAAACCTATACAACTGAGCTAGAGGTCGTTTGTCGCTACGACTGATTAAGATATTATAATCACCAGGCGGTCTTTCTCCCAAAATCAGCATCGGCTTTCCCCCCCTAAGCAAATCAATTTCGACTAAATGAGTAAAACTGCCTAAAACCTCCAGGCGCTTGCGAGAATAAGCTTGACGTCCCACACCCGCACGCTTATTGTTCGGGGACAGGATTTCTATAGCTGTCACCACCGCCCCCGTTCCAATTTCTCGAATTTCTAAATAACTCTCCCTGACTTCTTCCGGCATCGGTATTCTAACCGTTACAGGTTCATTTTGAGTTAACACGGTCGCCGTTGATGAAGTCGTTGATGAGTTCTGATTTGGGGTTGAACGTCTAGACACAACAGCCACATCGGGAAGCCCGACTAACGCGGCATCTGACAAATCAGTGTAGGTTCGTTTTTCGACAGCGACTCGGTATTTAGGGCGCAGTTGCGGACCCAAAAAATCGGCTAGGTTCACGATTAACCGACTATGAACCTCCGCCCATAATTCGGAATGTTCTAAATAAGGGTCCATACCCGGAAAGGGAGAAGGCATCTGAATTACCTCAACGTAGTGGCGTGGCACACTTAAAATGGTGAATTAGAATTGTAGGGGCGCACGGCGTGCGCCCAATTTAACCGTCAAATCTATTCCACAATTTTAGCTGTGTCAGTCCACTACAGGTCACGCTTGATTTGGGCATACAACCTAATTTGATGTACCTGAGTTAGGTAAAATGAGGGTCATGGCGCTATCAATAATCCTGCTGCGGTCAATCATGTTCCCTAAGGTTTCTGGAGCATAAAGTCCTTCAGCGACTTCGAGAGATGCTTCCTTTAAAGGCATACCTTTTCCTTTTTTGTCTAGTGCGATCGCGTCCGGGGGAGGTTAGGCGGCTGAAAAATCGCGCCAAGCCGCCCAGTGAGACAGGTTCCATTATTTTGGCTGGGGGAACTTCAGTTTAACGGTTACTGGAGCGACGCTCTCGATAATTCCTCCACATATCCTGATGCTCTGGCGAACCCAGTCCCTCCTGTAGCACAGTCAGAACTCGCGACATCTCTCCCCGCAAAAGTGCCTGCACATCCAACTGTAACCCTGGAAAAAAGGGACTACTCAACATCCCCAACGAATCCGCTTGCTGCTGTCGATACTCCCCCTGCTCCAAAATATACCAGCGAAACGCTCTATCCTGTACCAACCACACCAAATACTCTCGCACCCCATTGCGCCGATAAGCCCGTAACTTATCATGGAGATCATAAGACGCACTACTGGCGGCAATTTCAACAATTAGCTCTGGCGCTCCTTCAACATAATCATCCTCACTAATTCGCGATCGCCCCCCACTCTCTTCATCTAGCCGCAGCAACGCATCCGGCTGCGGTTCATTATCTAAATCCAGGCGTACCGTCGCATTATCAGCCACCTCAACCCCTGGTGTCGAAGCCGCATAAACTTCCAGCCAAGCAATAATTTTGCCATGGGGTTTGCCATGTCGGTTGTAGCGTAGAGGCGATGGCACGTAAACGACTCCTTCGATTAATTCCGCTTTTTTCAGATCAGGCATCAGATTATAGCGTCGCTCAAATTCAGCACGACTCAAGCGATCGCCATTCTCTAAAGCCGGAATCAATTGTTGGTCAAGACTAGCCGAATTCATGATTCCTCCAGTAAGCGTCACCTTTAGGGTTTCTTGGTCACCAACCAATCCTTTTCACGAAGTAGGGCTAGGTTCATGAACCTTCTATCTCCATCTGAGAATTCGGCCAAAAGTCTTCGCACATCACCTGCTCGAAGGAAAACGGACAAACGTCAGGAAACTGTTCATCGGGTAAATCCGTTTCCGCGATCGCCAAATCCCTAGCTTCAAGCCAACTTTCCTCCATCGCTTCATCTAAGCGGGATTTCAACCCTGGATTACGCCGTAGCAGCTTGGCAATCGCCGTTCTTTGCACCCGAATCGTCGCTCGCCAACTGTTCGTTTGTTTCCAATATTGAACTTGCCACTTCAACAAGTGAGCGATCAACTGAATCAATCGAGATTCTAGTTGATCGTAGTGACGATTCCCCAAGTCTTCTAACTCCTCAACCAGATGACCCAAATCCAACTGCTCAAACCTACCCTGACGGAGTAAATTCGCTTGATTGAATGCCCAACTATAAAAATCCCGTTCATAAAGGGCTTCTCCTGCCATTTTATCCTCCCTATTATCACAGTAGTTAAGAAAACTCATCCCCTCTCCCCTGGTGGGAGAGGGGCTGGGGGAGAAGGGGTTTCACCTTAAGTTGACACCAACATGTTAGCTATGCCAGTCCAGTAGAACTCCATATCCCTACCCCATCAACAATGGCACCAGGGTTGCTGATTTTCCATGTTAAGTCTAGAAAGATTTGATTGATATCAGCCATTGAATTCACTCTCATGACGCTACAGCTCGACGCTGTATGCTAATGGTAATGATGCTTATCGGTGTAGGAGAACTATGGAATTGACGCAAAATACAGAACTGAGAACGATTGAGGATGAAGATGAAATTTCCTTACTCGATATTATTCAGTTTTTCCGCCGCAACTGGCGGTTTATGGCATGGGGAACCCTGGGACTATCAGCCGTCGCGATCGCGCTCTCCCTGCTGATGCCCAAACAATACCAGAAACAGCTCACCCTCTCAGTCACCCCGGTTCCTATCTCTGTATCCGGTATCCCTGGCCTTGATATCCAGCAAGCCAGTAACAAAACGGTGAAACTGTTAGAGAATCACTACGACAAAATCGATGAAACTGAGGTCAAACCCACTTATAACAGCGAAACCCAGCAGATCGACATCACCATGCGATCGCCCGATACGGGTTTCTTGGCTGAAGCGGGTTCTCAAGTCTCTACCCTTCTCCAGCAAGAGTTTCAAGGCATATTTGGTCAAGCGATTGCCAATAGTCTTTTCATCACTGAGCTGGAAATCACCAAACAGCAACAGGTTCTGGAACAGCTCGAACAACAAATTGCTCAAGTTCGTGACTCCAATGGTATTGATCCCGAACGGATTAGAACGACTCTCAGGCTGGAGGCGCTAGAGACACAACGGGCAGAAGTTGTGGCTCGCATTGCTAGCCTAGAATTTGACAAACAGTATCTCGAACCTGCCCAAGAGAATCTAGCAGAGTTTACAGCTCAAGTTATTTCGATCCAACTCTTAAGCGAATCCAAAGTTGAACCGACACGCTCCCTAGTACAAATCGCCGTACTGGCTGCGATCGCTAGTTTCATGGTTGCCATCCTGGTTGCCATTATCCGCGATCAAGTCAGACACCTCAAGGATGAGTTATCCCAGAAAAAGTAGCTACGCTTAGGGAACTAAAGTTCCCACTACGAACGTTTTGGGCAACTGATATGCTTATCTGTGGGGAACAAAATTGATCCTAGCCAGGACGTTAAAGCCAATGTATCATACCTTGTTGCAGCCAGTATTGCCTTAGAGGTGCCGTTCATGCCCCAAAAAAGGCTCTTTCCTTCCGCATATCGATTGGGACAACTCGGACTCGATGGATTTGTAGCTTGGTCAGCTTTTAGCCTTGCTTTTTGGTTCCGTTTTGATGGTCATATTCCTGCTTCTCACCAAACCATGGCTTGGATGCTTCCCCTCTTGGCGATTCCAGGGCGTCTGCTGTTTCACGCCACGTTTGGTCTGTACAGGCAAGTCTGGCGTCTGTTTGGACTTAAAGATGCCACCACCCTTTGCCAGTCCATCACCCTCTATTCGTTACTAATTCTAGTCATCACTCGCTTACTGATTCCCCGTTTTACCTCCTTTTCGGGAATTCCCTTGGGTGTGGCTGTGATTGACTGGAGTTTTTGTGTAATGGGGATGATCGCCCTGCGCTACGCCCGTCGTCGGTTTGTCCGTTACCATCCACGCGATCGCACGGCTTCACCCAGAGATCCCCAGCGGGTACTATTAGTGGGTGCAGGGCGGGCTGGATCACAAATTGTCCAGGAAGTCAACCAAAATCGCCAGCTTAACCTGGAAATTCTCGGCTTTCTGGATGATGATCCCACGAAGATAGGACGTAAAGTGGAAGGTATACCGGTTCTCGGTGCGACATCGCAGCTTGTACCCATTGCCAAACGCCTCAACGCCGATGAAGTGATAATTTCTATGCCCTCGGCTAAGGCGTCCCAAATCCGCAAATTGGTGGAACTTGCCCAAGGTAGCGCCCTGAAGCTGAAAGTGTTACCGGGACAAGCCGAACTGTTGTGCGATCGCTCTCTGACTCCCCAAGCTAGACCCATCCAAATCCAGGATATCCTGGGACGTCCGGAGATTAAACTCGACTTTGCCGATGAATTTAACCAGCAATTCCCCTCCGCGCGATCGCAAATCTATCAGCGCACGGTTCTGGTTACGGGTGCAGGCGGTACAATTGGTTCAGAAATCTGTCGCCAGATTGCCCGTCTGGAACCCCAACACCTCCTATTACTGGGACGCGGGGAAAATAGTATTTTCAACATTGAACAAGAACTACGCCGCGACTTCCCCAACCTGAAGGCGACACCAATTATTGCCGATATCCGACATCAGCGTCGTATCCAGACCATTTTCCAAACCTGGCAACCGGAAATTGTCTTCCATGCGGCGGCTCACAAACATGTCCCCTTAATGCAGCATAACCCTACTGAAGCCCTAGAAAACAATGCTTTGGCGTCGGCTCATCTGGCACAACTGGCGGAACAACAGGGTGTAGATACCTTTGTCCTCATTTCTACCGACAAAGCCGTTGATCCCTGTAACTTTATGGGCTTAAGCAAGCGTTTAGCTGAACTCTTGGTTAAAGCGTGCGCCGCCAAAAGCCAAACCCGCTTTCTCGTGGTACGCTTTGGCAACGTCTTAGGGAGTCGTGGTAGTGTGATCCCGATTTTTCAGGCACAAATTGCCAGAGGGGGTCCTGTCACTGTGACTGATGCCAATATGACCCGTTATTTCATGACTACGCCTGAAGCCTCTCAGCTTGTGATTCAAAGCCTTGCTGTGGGACAATCCGGTCAAACCCTAATTTTGGATATGGGTCAACCTGTAAAAATCTTAGACTTGGCACAACAAATGATCCAGTTAGCGGGTTTCATGCCAGAACTGGATATCCCAATTAAGATTACCGGATTGCGTCCCGGCGAGAAACTGCATGAATCATTAGTCGGCTCGACTGAAAAGGTTTCTGCGACAGAACATCCGAAAATTATGGCGGTTTCTAGCCAACTCCCATCCAGGGAAGCGCTGATGCAAGCGATCGCGAATCTTTCAGAAGCGACAGTGGCTAGCTTCCCTCACAACCTGCTGTGGACAACAGCTCAATGGTGTCTAAGCATCCTCGAATCTCAACCTTGCCAAAACTTAGGCAAACAGTCCCCTCAGAATAAGCGTAGCTCGGATAAACCAGTCGAGACAGAAATCCCGGAAATTTCGTAATCAGGGCATGATAAGCTGTTCGGCATTTAAATTGGGATACCTAAAACCCTGAAAGGCAACAGGCAACAGGCAACAGGTAATACACAATTTAAATGCGTTTTAGCTGAAATTTATATAAATAAAATTGTTTAAAGAACAGGGCAAGATAAACCTATTTTTTTATGAAAAATTATCTTAATTATATACGTAAAGGCTTAGATAATCTCAGTATAATTTTATTTGCGGATGGTTGGTTGTTTTTCCTGCCATACCTGCTTTTTTATTTATATTTCAAGTATTTTGCTCTAGAGATATCTGCTTTAAAAACTATATTTATTATCCTTCATGGCGGTAATTTTTTATTATTTTTGCATTATTTAAATTTGGCGGCGAGAAAGATTAAGGCATCCGATGTATTCTTCTGGGTTGCCCTGTTGCTTCTTTTTCTAATACCAGGAGCTTATCTGGAATTCCCCTCTGATCCGTGGGAGCATTTCCGGAGAATTTTCTCGTGGCAAGGCAGTGATTTTATTCAAGACAATCGAGTCAACCACAAATTTACTTATTTTTGGGGCTGGACTCTGATGTTTGATGTGCCGCTACTCTATCGACGAGTGGCACTGGATATTTACAGCGCTTTCTGGCAATTACTCCTAGCCTATCAATTCTATTTATTGGCACTTCGCTTAGGGTTTTCCCAATACTGGGCAAAGGTTCAAGTCGTTGCCACTATATTTTTATTTGGCACAAATCTGTTTGGCTTCTATAGATACTATGCGCTTTCATCAACCCCTTTGGCTTATATCGCTTATCTGAGAGCAATCATTGTTTTAATGAATGCCAGAAATGGTCAAATCAAACAACTGGGTTTACTGATCCCGCTTGGCTTAATCATGTATTATAACCACTGGCAGGAGTTGATGTTGTTGTGTATCTCTGGGGTTGCTTTATTTCTGGACTATATAACTAGCCAAAGGAAACATCTGAAAAAAATTATTTATGTTTCAGCCATCATTATCCCTATCAGTTTCGCTCTCGGAGCCTATCTGGTCAAAAATCCTCAAATCATACCAACTGAATCCTGGAGTCTACCCTACGTGTCTCAGTGGGGAACGTTTCGGATATGGGATGCCAAACTTGCTTATTTTGAAACCTTTGGCATTCATGGTCTAATCAGTTTGATTCTAGCCATTGTTTTTTTAGGAAAGCATAAAACTATATCGATTTTGACGTTGACCCCCTACCTGTTAATGCTTTTCCCCCCTTTTGTCCTATTTTTTGCCGTAGTTCATGGAAACACAAGTAACTATGTTACCTACCGAGCTTTATATGCATTTCCCACGAGCTTTATGTTCGTCTTGGGGGGACGAGAAATTCTGATGCTATTGAGGAGAAACCTGAAATTATATTTACCTCGATTGCAGGTTACCCTATCCGTTTTAATTGTAGGTGTAATAATGGTTTTGCCGCCAATGTATCCTTATCGGGGTAGGTTTTGGTTCCAAGTTTATCAACCTCCAGCCGAATTATCCTTAAAGTTAATAGATGTCACGGCAAAATGGTTTTCAGATAATCGTAAGCTTAATTCAGATTGTGCCTTCGTGAGTGATAGTGCCACTCGCTTTATGTTGGGAACTCATTTTGATTTACCGATTATCACTCGATCCCTTACCTACAATCCCAGCACTACTCTAGCCAGCATAACCAGCAGCGAGGCATTAAAAAATTATATAGAAGCTAATCAAGTATGTAATTTGTTGATTGCTATACCCGACAAAATGAATCCACCTCCTGTGTCAGTTGTCGCGCAGGGTTCTGGACATTGGCAGGCGAGTTTAGTGCAAAAAGAATTAACATTTAATCAAAACTTTGAGAAGATTGCCGACGCTGTACTAACTACAGGTTGGACGAAAACCTTTGTTCCTCCTTTTTACTGGCTCTATGAAAAATCCAAGTAAGTACCAGAAACTAGCGGCTACTGCTATTATCAACGCTGGGATTACCATTAAAGAGGTTTACTTTAACATACCCGACAAGACCATTTGTGACCGGGAAATTCCTTGGGGCTGCAATTATCAGGAGGTGCTGACTTATCGGAAAATGCTAAAAGAACGCCAAGTTGAGGTAAAATCTGCCCAAGCAGGTCAAGCCTTCGACTTAGGTCACGATACTGTCCTCAAGATCCTTTACGCCTTTAATGGCATCCAGACGCCAGTGGGAACAACTGATATCAACGATATGTCCCTGATCATGAGGCTAGAACATGGTCAGCACAAGCATTTATTTACGGGTGACTTGAACCGGGCGATCGGGAGTTACTTAGCCGATCATCCCCAAGAAATTGCCGCTGATGTTCTGAAAATGCCTCACCATGGTACGGAGGGGGTAGCCCCGAATCAGTTTTTTGAACAGGTGGGAGCGAAGTATGCTTTAGTCCCGTCGCCCTCAGGCTTATGGTGTAGCGATCGCAGTTCCCGAATTAGGACTTGGTTTAAGGAACACAAGACACCCGTCTTTGTCAATGGCTTCTCGGGTCATGTTCGGGTTGAAGATTACGGGGATCAGATTAAAATTCTAGCAGAGAAGGGATATAATCCTGATGGGTGTACCTAGTTTGGTACATAAAAGTGTGTGAGTGTGAGTGTGTGAGTTTAAAACTCAATGAGTGAAATTGCGATTTCTCTAAAGAACATTTCTAAGTGCTTTAAGCGCTATCATCATCCTATTGATCGACTCAAGGAGATTTTACTTCCCGGAAAAAGTCGAGCGGATCAGTTTTGGGCATTACGAGATATTAACTTAGAAATTCCCAAGGGGCAAACCTTTGGAATTGTCGGATCTAATGGCTCCGGAAAAAGTACCCTCCTACAAATTATTGCGGGAACCTTGACACCAACCAGTGGAGAAGTTGTTGTCAATGGTAGGATTTCCGCTTTATTAGAGTTGGGAAGTGGATTTAATCCAGAGTTTACCGGACGACAAAATGTATTTTTTAATGGACGACTCTTAGGGTTAAGCCAAAAAGAGATTGAAGATAAATTTGATCCTATTACGAGTTTTGCCGATATTGGTGACTTTATCGACCAACCTGTAAAGACTTACTCCAGTGGCATGTATGTTAGGCTGGCATTTGCGGTGGCAATTAATGTCGATCCTGATATTCTCATCGTTGATGAAGCACTCTCCGTGGGCGATGCTAAGTTTCAATTAAAGTGCTTTCTTAAGCTCAAAAAGCTTCAAGAAAAAGGAGTCACTGTCCTTTTTGTTTCCCATGACAGTAATTCCATTAAGCGATACTGTCAAAAAGCCATGCTATTAAATCAAGGTCAAAAAATTATAGAAACATTGCCAAATGTTGTCATTAATCACTATACCCGACTTTTATTTCCAGAAGATGAAAAAAACACTGTTCCGAACCCTAAACAGGAATTGGCATCAAGTTTAAGCAACTTATCGGAACAGCGTAGAACATTAGAATATCGATATGGTAGTCATCGAGGTGAAATTAAGGACATACGCATTGAAAATCATGAAGGTAGAGAAACACTTTGTTTCACGTCTTGTGAACGGATGATCGCCCGCTTGAAAGTCTTAGTTAAAGATGGCGTCGTAAATCCATTGTTTGCGATGACGCTTAAAGATTCTAAAGGTGAAGATATATATGTAACAAATACTTATTTCAAAAATATTGATATACCACCATTGACGGCTGAAACTTTGGTTGAGATTACCTTTGAACAGTACCTCATGGTTTGTCCAGGCAATTACTTTCTTTCTTTTGGTTTTGTTTCCCTAGAGGAAGGGACGGTATTTCCAATTGACAGAAGATATGATGTGATTAACTTAAAGGTTATTCCATCAACTAATGATCTAAGTCAAGGCTTAGTCAATCTGAATAGTAAGATTACTGTTAAAATTGAAGAATCTACTTGTGTTGTTGTTAATTCTTAAGTTTTACTAAAAAATGAAGTATCCCAACGATTTTTGCAAAAATCCTGAATTGAATCTATGGCTTCCTTCTCAAGATGGATTCAATTTTACCTATTCAGATGGATTAGAGGAAGAAATTTATCTAGAAAATTGCTTACGGCAAGTCTCTGATTTAAGTTCCTCTTCTACTGAACTGGCAAGTTGTATTCGTGATTGGTCCTCAGAGTATCATTTAAGTCCTCAACGGAGTAGCTTGCTTCGCCCACTACAAATTAATCAATGTAGTTCTGTATTAGAGTTGGGGGCGGGTTGTGGCGCTATTACTCGATACTTAGGTGAAAATATTCCACATGTCATTGCTTTAGAAGGAAGTAAGCAACGAGCGAAACTTGCTGCTTTACGATGCCAAGATTTAAATAGTGTTCAAGTCGTTGTTTCCAACTTTAAAGATATTGAATTTAATCAGAAATTTGATGCTGTTACATTAATTGGTGTTCTCGAGTATAGCGGATTATACCTTCACTCTCAAAATCCATACCAAAAAACTCTGGAGATAGCCAAACATTATTTAAAAGATGATGGCATTCTGATTTTAGCGATTGAAAACAAACTAGGACTTAAATATTGGGCTAGATGTTCGGAAGATCACACGGGTTTATTATTTGACGGAATAGAAGGGTATGTAAAGGAGAAGAAAATCCAAACATTTGGTAAACGAGAACTAGAAAATTTACTCAAGTTAGCTGGATTTGATGCCTTTAAATTTTTATATCCATTTCCTGATTATAAGTTACCCGAAGTGTTGCTCAATATTGATGAATTTTATTTTCAGAGAGATAAGCCTTGGCTTTATCAATGGTTAGGATACTGTAACTCAAGAGATTACCGTCATTCTAAACTAGAAAATTTTCATGAGTTCTTAGTGGCTAAACAACTAGAGCATAACGGTTTATCGTCGGAAATGAGTAATTCGTTTCTAGTTTTAGCAAGCAGTAGTTCTAACAAAATTGATAGCTATTTAGATGTAAATTGTATTGCATACAAATATAGTGTAAAACGTTACAAGCAATTTATGACTCAAGTTAGTTTATGTCAAGGACTGGATGGTTCATTAAAGGTAGTACGTGAACCTATTTACCCTTCTTTGGCAGCACTTCAAGAAAAAACGAATAGTGATAACGAATTAAAGCATTACCCCAACGAAACAACAGACTTTGTTCAGGGTACACCCTTAATGGAACAGTTAGTTATCTCATTAAGTTCTAATGAAGAAGATTTTAAAGATACACTTCAAAAGTGGTACATTTTTTTAGTTCAAGAGTCTAAACGTTTGAACCTAAAAAAAACAGATTTGCCTGGTACATACATAGACTGTACACCTTGGAACTTAATAGTGACTGAAGATAACCAGATCTTCTATATTGATCGAGAATGGGACTACCTTAATAAAGTAACAGTCAATTTTGTTGTTTTTAGAGGATTACTTTATTTTTACATAAATATTTTTCCTTGGATAAAAGATGCTTTGAGACCTTTATTAAAAGAGGAAGATCTGAAATGCTTTGTAAATTATTGTTTCAATTTAATAAATTTAAATATAGAAGACGGTGATTATTTATATTTTAATGAATTAGAATTTAACCTACAGAGACAAACGAGTTATTTGTCAGCTAAAACCTTTGATGAGTATTTTAAACACATAAATTCTGTTCCTCATGTAGTATTGACTAGGACAAAACTAGACAATTTAGAAATCGCCGTTCAAAAGAGTCAAATTGAATCCGAGTATTTTAGAGGCGAATGGAAACGACTACAGTCTCAGCTACAGCAAAGGGAACTATTATTGCAACAGACTGAACTATCATTGCAACAGACTGAACTATCATTGCAACAATCTAGAGCCACTGTTATTGCAATGGAAAGCAGTAAATTTTGGAAAATGCGTACATTTTGGTTTAAATTGAGGCGAACTTTAGGAATTTCTGATGATGCGAGTTTTTCAATTAATCGTTTAGGTGGTAAAATAAAGCGTCTGATCTATATTTTAAGAAATAAAGGCTTGCGCTATGCAATAGCTAGAATTTCTAAGAAAGTTTATCTTAGGTTAGATAATGGATCATCTAGTTATGAAGTACTACCTGATAGTTACCAAAGATGGTTGCAACAAAATTTTCCTAGAGAGTCGGACTTACGTAAGATGGCTGAGACAGTAGAAATTTTCCCTTATCAGCCAGTCATTAGTGTTATTATGCCAACGTTTAATACGTCTGAGCATTTCTTGCGGGAGGCAATAGAATCAGTAATAAACCAAGTTTATCCCTATTGGGAATTATGTATTGCTGATGATGCTTCAACTCAGCCTCACGTCAAAAATATCGTGGAAGAATATGCAGCGAAAGAGACAAGAATTAAAGTTGTTATTAGGACAACTAATGGGCATATTTCTAACGCATCTAACTCAGCTTTAGAAATGGCGACTGGAGAGTTTATTGCTCTACTGGATCACGATGATTTACTCACCCCAGATGCTTTGTATGAAGTAGCTCTTTTGTTGAATCGGCATCCTGAAGCGGACATGATCTATTCTGATGAAGATAAAATTGATGAAACAAATAAAGTTTCATCGCCTTACTTCAAGCCAGATTGGTGTCCCGACTCATTTTTATCTCGGATGTATACTTGTCATTTAGGAATCTATAGACGAGAACTAGTAGAAAAAATTGGAGGTTTTCGAGTTGGCTATGAGGGAAGTCAGGATTACGATCTTGTTTTACGAATAACTGAAAAAACTAAAAATATATTTCATATTCCAAAAATACTTTACCATTGGAGAATTCATCCTCAATCTGCCGCCAGTGGAGTTGAGGCTAAGCCTTATGCTTATAAAGCTGGTGAAAAAGCACTTATAGATGCTCTTCACAGAAGAGGCGAAAATGGAATCATTAGTGGATTACCTGGATTTCCAGGTCTATACAGAGTTCGATATAAAATAGAAGATTATAAACGAGTTAGTATTATTATTCCTACTAGAGACTTAGGAAATGTTTTGAATAACTGTTTAAAATCCATTTTTGAGAAGACTGCCTACCCAAATTATGAAGTAATTGTAATCGATAATGGAAGTACTGAAAATGATACCGTTCAAATTATTGATTATTGGAAGAGTAAAGAACATGAGCGATTTAGCTGTTATCCATTAAACATTGAGTTTAATTTTTCTAAAATTAACAATTACGCTGTTGCTAAAGCAAAAGGTGACTATTTGCTCTTCTTAAACAATGATATAGAAGTGATTACGCAAGACTGGATTGATGCTCTCGTCGAGCAAGCTCAGAGACCTTCTATTGGAGCTGTTGGTGGACTCTTATTATATCCCGATAAATCCATACAACATGCTGGAGTTGTACTGGGAATTGGTGGTGTTGCGAGTCATGGTCATAAGAAGTATCCCTCGACATCACCAGGTTATGCAGGACAATTGATAACAATCAATAATTATTCAGCGATTACAGGTGCTTGTTTAATGTGCAGACGCGAAGTATACGAAGCAGTGGGAGGATTTGCTGAGGAATTAGCTATTGCCTATAATGATGTAGATTTTTGTCTCAAACTTCTCAGGCAAGGTTATCGAAATATTTATCTGCCTCATGTTGTGCTGTACCATCATGAGTCCAAGAGTCGAGGACGTGACGATGATAGCTCTGAAAAACTGGTACGTCTAGGTAGAGAGGCAGAATATATGAAGAAAAAGTGGGGTAAAATACTTGAAAAAGATCCTTGCTATAATCCTAATTTAACAAGAAGTGCAGATGATTATAGTATAAATATATAGGTATCTCAATATATAGTTTATTTAACATTAGGAGTGTTGATTTAATGTTTTTTTGGAAAACAATACAAACTTTTACTCAAAAAAAATATTTAGAAGCTGTCAAGTCTAATTTACCAGAAAACTCATTGCGTAAACAAATTGCTTCTCGATATTTAACAGGCAATGGCATTGAAATTGGACCACTTCATTCACCCCTGGAAATTCCAGTTGGCGTTACAGTACGCTATTTAGATCGGATGCCTGTAGAGCAATTACGGAAACAATACCCAGAGTTATCAAAGTATAATTTAGTTGAACCAGACATCATAGATGATGGCGAGACTTTAGCGTCTATAGCAGATGCTTCACTAGATTTTGTTATTGCTAATCACATGATTGAGCATTGCCAAAACCCCATTTTTTCACTTAAAAATTGGTTGAGAACCTTAAAAGGAAGTGGGATTTTGTATTTAGCTATACCTGACAAGCGATATACATTTGATCGTGATCGTCCCGTCACTACTCTTGAACATTTAGTTCAGGACTACGCAGAGGGACCAGCATGGTCAAAAAAATCTCACTTTGAGGAGTGGAGTCGTTTAGTTAGCAAAGTTTCTGAAAACGAAGTTGCCCTTAAAACACAAGAACTGATCGATAAAAATTATAGTATACACTTTCATGTATGGACTCAATTTGAATTCTTAGAATTACTTTTACACTGCAAAAAAAAGTTATTTTTTCCTTTAGAGATTGAATTAATTCAAAAAAATGAAATGGAGTTAATTGTCATTTGTCGGAAAATCACTTAAATGTTATAATCTATATATTTTTCATGGGTAAAAATGAGTAATTTAAAAATTGACCTAGGCTGTGGAAGCTCAAAAAAAGAAGGAACCCTTGGTGTTGATATTCATCCTTACTCGGGTGTTGACTATATTGTGGATCTTGAAACGGAACCGCTACCCTTTCCGGATCGAAGTGTTGAATACATTCATGCGTCTCACTTTTTAGAACATGTTAAAAATCCAGTGCCAATTTTTCAGGAAATCAGTCGTGTTTGTATTGATGGTGCCAAGCTAGAATTTTGGACTCCCTATGGTTGGTCAAATTCAGCATTCATTTTTGGACACGAATTGTTCTTCAACGAAGATCACTATTTACACATGTGCGTATGGCATTCCGAGCAATGGTCAAAGTCACTGAAAGCTCGATGGTTACTGAAAGAGTTTATATACGCCGTTGATCCTATATTTCTAGTAAATCTTTATCGACATCAAACCCCTATAGACTTTGCGATAAATCACTACAAAAATTGCGTTAGAGAGTTTGGCGTTTTTTTGGAGATTCATCATGATTATGATGGTAATACTATCCAGCCGATCAGAACTTTTACCCTTGACCGTTCTTCTACAAGATACTTTATACCTAATAAAAGTGAAGTCAATTTAACATCTATTAAATTGGAGCAAGCCATTCGTTGGTTATCATCTACTGAGCTAGTTCCCCATCTTCAGAATGCTCAACTTGACGTAAAGCAGTTGCAATCTCTTCCGCCAGACGTTCATGCGGAATTGGAGCGGCTGCAATTGCAGCTTCAACATAAGCAGGTTGAATTAGAGCAAGCAATTAATTTGATTGAAGCAATGGAAACGAGTAAATTTTGGAAATTACGCAATGTTTGGTTTAAACTAAAAAAGCTGATAGGACAACAATAAACTGTTGTAATATATTATCGTTGCTCCTTCATTGTTATCAAGTAGATTATGATAAAGCTGCTAAAAGAAACGACTAAAGGAAAATATATTTACGGTTACTATATCGCCATTGTTTTTGCTTTTTTGGTGAGACTGATTTGGATCAGCATCATCCCTCTGCTATCGAATGCACCTGATGAATCTTCTCATTGGACGGCAGTAGAATATTTATCAGAATACTTTAGGCAACCTTCTTCTCAGGAAATAGTGACGGCACAAGTGGGAGCTCATGTTCTTCAAGTACAAATGTCTTATTTCCATATGGTAATTTCTAAGAGTGTGTTTGGTCTTTTTTTTAATAATGATTCTATTTTGATTTATATCTGTAGAATTACTAATGCTTTACTTAGTATTGTGGTAGTCATCAACTGTCAGCATATTTTTTCTCAACTTATAAGAAATAAAATAATTGCCAATCTATTGGCTATTGCTTTGGCATTTCATCCGCAATATGTTTTTATTTCTTCTTATGTTAACAATGATGTATTTGCTTGTTGGATTACGACTTTATCTATTATTGTTTTATTGAAAATTTTGCCAAAAATTTTATCAAAATTAGATAGTAAAAATACTTTAATTCAACAATTTAACTTTTCCCAATTAATACTTCCACTGCTTTGCCTAACGCTATTCAGCAGTCTATTTGCCAAATCCTCATCTATAATTGTTTATGCTTCAGCTACTTTTATACTTTTATTTATTTTTTTATTTCGTTTTAAGCAAACTTTTCCTATTGTATTAAATTCTTTTAATAATTACAATTACAAAATTATATTGAATGTAATAGCTATATCAGCTTCCTTTTTACTCGGATATCTATTGTATAGTATGCATACAATAAAATTATCAATGCCAGGTCTTTCAAATTATGATGTTTTTAGTGGCTCTTTTATGGCTCAAGTTATTTTTTATCCCAGACCTGTTCAGTTGCGCCAGGTTGTCTATAGTGCAATTTTTTCATCTCATAGTTTTATTGATTACTTAAATACCATCACTCAGATGAACTATTGGCAATTAATTATACAAGGATTTTGGGGAATTTTTGACAATATGTCTTTAAGAATGAATAGCTTATGGTACTATTTTTACTTGCCTTACATGATTAGCTTTTTGTATGGTTGCTTTACTGTTTTCAAAAAATCTTTAACATATCATTATTTGACAGTGATGGAATATACGATGTGTCTGGCAGTAGTTTTAATGGGTGTGGGTAGCTTATCTTTTTCATATAAAATTGCCTTTCAACCTCAAGGCAGACACTTTTTACCAGTTCTTGTAATCGTTTATTATTTTATCGCTAAGGGGTTTTATGTTTTTAAAGGAGCTGATTTTACTAAACGCTTTATTTCAATAATGATAATCGGTTCCGTAATTTGTACAATGTTTTACATTCCTTTTAATCTTTTTAGTGTGTACTAGGGCAAGTAAATGCAAGAGTCTGGGAGGCAGATTTATGATAAAACTAAAAATAAAAAAATTTCAGTTATGAAAAATTTCCTTAAATTACAGCTTTTTGCTTTAATTATACTAACTTTTTTTTTAGTATTAGCGATAGTAAGGATGCCTTCATCTCACCCTAAACTTGTTGAATTTCCTCAACCTATTAATAATTACATATTAAAAGATATAAAATCAGATAAATCTTTTTGGGTTTCCACATCGAATGATCCTTATATAATTTTACCAAAAATTAAAATCCTCAATAGTCCAGAAAGTTTTTTTTATATTGATATTAATTATACCTCAAAATCCTGTAGAGCTAGCCTAGGTGAATCAGCCTCATTTATTCAAATATTTTGGCGAACGTCAGATGAAGGTTTTTCAGAAAATAAAAGTGATACAACACCTATATCCATGGGAGGTTCTAGCTATTTAATTCCACTCCGAAGTCTTTCTCTACTTTCTAATATTCCTGATAAAACTGTAGAGGTAAACTTTAGACTAGATATAGTTAATAAAATTCGGTGTAAGTTTCAAATCAATAAAATTATGCTGGGAACTTTTGAATAGATCATAGAAAAGTAATCTTCCAACAAGCTTGTTGCCCGACAGGGACAACTGCCGGAATTGCCTGATAGCTCTTTGAGCGATATTTTTCACCAGTCCCCAAACCGGGAAAGTATAATTAATCAGGCTTTGAAAGTCCGTTGTATTATACGTACTAGGTAAGTTTTTTCAAAAAACTGCATAAGCCCCGTTTAGTCAGAGATATATGCAAGCAGTCAAAGTCCCTAAAGCTCAATTAGGAGAATCTCATGGTTGACGTACTATTTGATGAAAGTGTTTACTTGGCAAATTACCCAGATGTTGCTACTGCTGTAGCGGCAGGTCTTTTTGGCTCTGGCTTAGACCATTTTCTTAAACATGGTCTAGGTGAAGGTCGGGTTGAAATTTCCTCGTCTTACGAAGAAGACACCTATTTAGACAACAACCCAGATGTTGCTGCTGCGGTAACGGCGGGTCTTTTCAGTTCTGGACTAGAACACTATGCCTTGTATGGACAGTTTGAGGGTCGTGCTGGAGTTTTTTCCGATGGTGTAGTACCCCCTGCTTCTTTCTCCCTTTTTGACGAAAGTTCGTACCTGTCACTTAACCCAGATGTTGCCGCTGCTGTGACTGCAGGTGCTTTTAACTCCGGCTTTGAGCATTTTCAACAGCTTGGTCTACAGGAAGGTCGTATCAGTTCCCCACTCTGGAATGAAGGAGCGTATTTAGCTGCCAATCCAGACGTGGCGGCTGCTGTGACTGGTGGAGCTTTTGGTTCCGGATTGCATCACTTTGCCCTGCATGGACAGTTAGAGAACCGTCCTGGAGCTTTGCCAGGTGCTTTAGTACCGTTTGGTTTCAATGAAGAATTCTACCTTTTAGATAATCCCGATGTAGCAGCCGCCGTTAATGCTGGAGGGTTTGGATCGGGTTTGGAACATTACAATGAATTTGGACAATTTGAAGGACGAGGAGCGTATTTTGGTGGAACGCCAGGAAGTGATTTGGTTGTTGCGTTTGGAGGTTTTGGGGATGACAACTTAAATCTAATCACGGGAGTTGAACTTGAGCCGACAACCGTGATTGAAAATGGACAATCTGTGGCAGATGCTCGCCCTATTAGTTTTGGAGTTGGTGAAGCCGATACCCTTGTAGGAAGTTTAGGACAAGATTTATTTGTCTTAGGAATTCCTGATCCTACTGGCATAGCTGTTTTATCAGAACCGTTTTATTTCGGTCGTGGTAATGCTGACTTCGCTACAATTAATAATTTTGAAGAGGGTGAAGATTTGATCGCCTTAGTAGGGACAGCAAGTGATTATAGTTTCAATGCATCTAACGGTGATTTCAACATTTTCTTCTCTGGAGATCTAATTGGACGTGTTGAAGGTGTTACAGATTTGCTACTGTTTCCAGACTTTACCGGTTCTGGAATATTGTTTCTGATTTAAGGAGGAAGACTATCTTGTTGGTTTCATCAAAACCCTTGGAGTCTTTACCTTAATTTAAGTTCTCTTCAGCCGAAGTTCTTCTGATCCGGCAAAC
This sequence comes from Coleofasciculus chthonoplastes PCC 7420, assembly GCF_000155555.1. GTDB lineage: Bacteria > Cyanobacteriota > Cyanobacteriia > Cyanobacteriales > Coleofasciculaceae > Coleofasciculus > Coleofasciculus chthonoplastes_A. The sequence continues at coordinate 7,930 of NZ_DS989864.1, read as the reverse complement.
TTCGGCTTTTTCTAAGTAAGACTGATCGAGATCTAGTGATTTATTTGCTCACCGTTAACTACTATTCAACCCAGCTAATTGAGAAACTAATCCACTCAATTCCAATTCATCTCAATATTTCTTATCAAATCGTCATTGTAAATAACTCACCTGACGATATAGCCGTGCGGCGACTTCATATCAAATCTTTTCAGATTTTAGAAGCAAATACAAACCTAGGCTTTGGCAAAGCCTGCAATCTTGGACTCAACTGGATTTATACTCAAAACTCCGATGCCATAGTCTGGATGATCAACCCCGACACCTATTTGCCCGAAAATACCCTGGAAAAGGTCTTTACTTTCTTTCAATCACATCCAGAAATTTCCATTCTCGGCACTCTAATTTACACCCCCAGCGGCGATATTTGGTTCGCTGGCGGTCGATTTGTCCCTCAATTTGGTGCTATCCTCTCCACAGACTTACTTTCCTCTGATCCAGAAGCCACCTATATACCCTCTGACTGGGTGAGTGGCTGTAGCTTACTTCTGAACCTGCACCATTTTAAAACTTGCCCCCAGTTTGATCCGGCTTACTTCCTTTACTACGAAGACTTCGACTTCTGTCGCCGCTATGCCATGCAAGGTCATCGGATTGCCATTACCAGTCATTTAGCCGTTATTCACCAACCCTCATCAATTACAAATCGCAATATCGTCCAAAAGTATAAGCATAGCACCTACAGCTATTTACTTACTTTAGAACGGTATACTAACAAATGGATACTGCTGATGAGATTTGGGCGTCTTTTCTTCCATACCTTTATATTGCTAATTCTCAAACCTCAAACGGCACTTGGTAAACTGGCTGGCATATTCTACTATAGCAGCCCTAAATAGGTCGCAACAGATATAATAGTAATAATACATCCCTAGTAAAAAGACAAAAGATGAACATTATAGATGAATTGGCTAATTTTATCAATCAGACAAAAGAGACCAAAGAAATTAAAAGAGCCTTGGCGGTAAAAATGATTTTGGAAGGAAAATCTTATCGTGAAGTCAAAGAAATATTAAAAGTTTCTCACAGTTTTATCAGCCAATGGAAAAATCAAGCGCTTTTTCAGGGTGTAGAAAGTTTAAAGCTTCAATATAAAGGTAGAGCAGGTTACTTAAAATCTGAAGAAAAAGAGCAAACAATTCAGTGGTTGAGAGAACAAGATTATCTAAGATTATCAGACTTGCAGAAGTATTTGCAGGAGCAATATAATGTAGTTTTTGAGTCCAATCAAAGTTATTATAGCTTATTTAAAGAGGCTCAAGTGAGTTGGAAAAAGACTCAAAAAAAGAATCCGGCTAAAAATGATGAATTAGTCAAAGCTAAAAAAAAAGAAATAGAGGCAAGGCTAGAAAAATGGAAACCGGAAATAGAAGCTGGAAGCCGGACGGTGCTTATGCTTGACGAATGTCATCTGCTGTGGGGTGATTTGTTAGGTTATGCGTGGGGAAGAACAGATGCAAGAATAGAAGTCCCTCTCAAAAATGAAAAAGAAAGACAGACTTATTATGGGGCTTTAGATTATCAAACCAAAGAGTTTATAGTCAAAGAATATAAAAGTGGAAACAGCGAAAATACAATCGATTTCATCGAATATTTACAAAGGAAACGACCCGGGAAAAAATTATCGATATTTTGGGATGGTGCAACTTACCATGATTCCAAGCAGTTTCGAGAATACTTAAAGACAATTAATCAAGATTTATCAGAGGAAGACTGGTTGATAAGTTGTACAAAATTTGCTCCGAACGCTCCCGAACAAAATCCAGTCGAAGATATTTGGTTGCAAGTTAAAACTTTCATTAGACAATTTTATCATCTTTGCAGCTCTTTTAAAATAGTTAAGTGGTTATTTAAGTTTTTTGCTGATGGTCAAATATTCGATTTTCCCAAAATATTTCAGTATGGAAAATTGCCACAATCTATTTAGGATTGCTATATCTGAGGCGAGTACTTTAAGATCAATGATGAGGGAAAACATAAGGAAGACTTATCAAGCAAATGGAACTCTTATCATTTTGATTCCTGTATTTAATGACTGGAAGTCATTAGAGATGTTACTTATTCGTTTAGATCAAGTTCTTAAGGATGAAAATATTCAAGCTGAAGTTATAGCAGTCGATGATGCCTCAAGTATAGCAATCCATGAAGATTTTATGTCTTATAAAGTAGCAGCTATAAAAAAGGTTAGTGTTTTGGATCTGAGAAGAAATCTGGGACATCAACGCGCAATTGCTATAGGATTAGCGTATACAGAAGAAAATATAGCCTGTCAAGCAATTGTCGTCATGGATGGAGACGGAGAAGATGATCCAGTGGATGTCATTCGACTAATCAGGAAATGTGAAATAGAAGGATATACAAAAATAGTCTTTGCCAGACGAAGTAAACGTTCTGAAAGTTTTATATTTAAATTTTTCTACCTAATCTATAAAGGATTGTATAGACTCCTAACAGGTCAGGAAATTAGGGTAGGTAATTTTAGCATTATTCCTCGTAGAATATTGTGTAGACTGGTAGCTGTCTCAGAAATATGGAATCATTATGCTGCAGGTGTTTCCAAGGCAAAAGTTCCTTACACCGATATTTATAGCCGCCGCAGTACTCGCCTTTATGGGAAGTCTCAGATGAATTTTGTACAGCTTGTAACCCACGGACTCAGTGCAATTTCAGTGTATGGCGATATTGTCGGAGTCAGGTTACTGGTTACGTCTTGTTTACTTATTTGCCTAAGTTTTCTTTCTATCTTGACGGTTATTGGTATTAGATTGCTGACCAAGTTAGCTATTCCAGGCTGGAGTTCCTATCTGGTGGGATTATTTTTTATAATATTTATTCAGGGTTTCATGCTATCTCTAGTTTTTATTTTTGTAGTTTTAATGGGGAGAAATAATATAGGTTTTATACCAAAAAGGGATTATCACTACTTTGTTTTGTCAATTAAAGAAATATTGAATTATGAGTGACTTTAATTACATAGGCTCAGAGCTTGATCTATTTAGTGAAGCTCAGAATTGGAAAGCTTATTACAGCAGTATCATTAGACGCTATTTGGGCAGTGAGGTGTTGGAAGTCGGTGCAGGTATTGGCTCCACTACGCAGAGTTTGTGTCAAGATAATCAAAAACGTTGGATTTGTCTGGAACCCGATCCTAATTTAAGCCAGAGGTTAAAATCTTCACTGATGAACAACTCACTTTTAAACTGCTGTGAAATAAGGGTCGGAACTTTAATAGATTTAAGTCCCGATGAAATATTTGATACTATCATCTACATTGATGTTCTGGAACATATCGAAAATGATATTCAGGAAACTAAACTAGCAGTGAATCACCTTAGGAAAGGAGGGATGTTAATCGTACTGGCTCCAGCTTATCAATGGCTGTTTACTCCATTTGATGAATCTATCGGTCATTATCGGCGTTATAACAGAAAAAGTTTATTTAAAACAGTTCCATCTACACTAGAGTTAATATGTTTGAAGTATCTAGATTCTGTGGGATTATTTGCATCAATCAGTAACCGTCTAGTACTCAGAAGTAAAATGCCAAGTCGCCAGCAAATTCTATTTTGGGATAAATATATGATTCCTATTTCACGTAAAATTGACCCACTTGTTTTGCATTCATTTGGTAAATCTATCTTGGGTATATGGAGAAAGTTATGAATAATTTTTCATTATAAAAAATGAAAACGATATAGAAATAAGATAACATCTTCACTCAGTTGATAAATTATTCGGAAACTTATTTAACCTTGTTGTCTCCCCTGTTAATCAACCTCTCCATTCTATTTGCTCAACCCACTGGTATCGCCACTTATGCGGCTAACCTATTCCCCTACTTAAAACCCCTGAATCCCAACCTCCTCATTTCACCCGTCGCGTCAAACCACTTCCCCCTAGCCTCTGACTTTCACAGCTACCCTGTTCCCGCCAATCTCAGCCCAGCCCAAGGAACAAAGGGTCACTTCCGTCGCCTGTTATGGACTCAATTTCAACTTCCCCGCCTCTACCACACCTTAAACGCCTCTCTCCTCTTTTCTCCCATCCCCGAAGCGCCTCTTTCTAGCAATTGCCGCTATGTCGTAATGGTTCATGATCTGATCCCACTCCGCTTTCCCAAACGTAACTCTCCCCTCACCCCCTACTTCCGTTACTACATCCCCCAAATTCTCACCCAAGCCCAACATATCCTCTGTAACTCCACCGCCACCGCCAGAGACATTACCGACTTTTACCCCATCCCCGCTACCAAAATCACCCCCATTCCCCTCGCTTACGACACCAACCACTTTCGCCCCCTCTGCGCCCCTCTGCGCTACCCTCTGCGCCCCTCTGCGTTTCCCAAAAATCCCAATGAAGCGACTCATAATCCCTACTTCCTCTACATCGGACGCCATGACCCCTATAAAAACCTGCACCGACTGATCAACGCCTTTGCCACACTTCCCAACTGCAGCGACTATGAACTGTGGATTGCTGGGTCAAGTGACAAACGATACACCCCTAAACTTCAATCCCAAGCCCAACAACTGGGTTTAAGCCATCAAGTCAAATTCCTCGACTATGTTCCCTACAACCAACTACCCATACTTCTAAATAACGCGATCGCACTTATTTTCCCCAGTCTCTGGGAAGGCTTTGGACTCCCGGTTCTGGAAGCCATGGCGTGTGGGACTCCGGTAATCACCTCCAACCTCTCCGCCCTCCCAGAAGTCGCTGGTGATGCAGCTATCCTCGTGAACCCTTACAACACCTCAGAACTCGCCGCCGCGATGCACACTATCGCCACCGACACCCAATTGCGATCGCGCCTTAGCACCCTCGGACTTCAACGCGCCCGTCAATTTAGCTGGGCAAAAACTGGACAGAAAACGGTTGAAGTTCTACAAAACTATCTTTAAAAAAAAAGAGGGATTTACCCTCTGTTCAAACCCAAAAAATTTTTGCCCAAAAAATTATTGGATGTATAAACCTGTCCTGACACCGGAATTACTCTTCCGTCGCTGACACAAACTCTTCTTCTTCAATCGCCTCTTCTTGAGATTCAGGATTAACGCCTTCCTGTTGTGCCAGCATCTTCTCCCGATACTTCTGAGCCATTTCTTCTGCCTTATCGTAGACTTGATCCCGATTGTTGATCATATCTCCCGGTTCAGGTTCCAACTGCTTCGTTGACAGCGAAATCCGACCGCGTTCGGCATCCAAGTCAATGATCATCACTTTCAATTCATCATTGACATTAAACACACTATGAGGCGTGTCAATATGATCATGAGAAATTTCTGAAATGTGTAGCAATCCGCTCACACCACCAATATCAATGAACGCACCGTAAGGCTTAATACCCCGTACCGAACCAACGACCACTTCACCCACTTCTAAGCGGTTCATCTTGCGCTCAACCAAAGCGCGACGGTGAGAGAGAACCAGGCGGTTTCGGTCTTCGTCTACCTCTAAGAATTTCAATGGCAATTCTTCGCCGACTAAATCTTCTTTCGGTTTGCGAGTGCTAATGTGGGAACCGGGAATAAAGCCCCGTAGCCCTTCAATGCGAACCAGCGCCCCACCTCGGTTTGTGGCAAAAACCAAAGAACGAACGGTTGCGTCTTCAGTTTGAAGCTGGCGCACCCGCTCCCAAGCCCGCATATACTCAATACGGCGAATGGAAAGGGTAAGCTGTCCATCTTCATTCTCGTCAGTCAAAATGAAAAATTCTCGCGTTTCATTTGACTGCAATACTTCTTCGGGAGCGTCAACCCGATTAATTGACATCTCCTGTATGGGAATATAAGCGGCGGTTTTAGCACCAATGTCAATCAGAGCGCCTCTTGGCTCCAGACTGAATACTGTACCTGCGACAATATCACCCGGGCTAAAGTGATAATCATATTTGTCCAGGAGGGCGGCAAAATCGTCGTGAGTGAAGCCAATATCTATTGTATTTGTGTTCTGACTGAGCATGCGCGTTGTGTTTCCTTGTTTAATCTCCGTAATGACTATGCCTCCTGTCGATGTACTCGCACGTCGGTATTGTGCCACCTACACCTACATTGCTTTGTCTCAACCTAACCTTATTTTAAAAGATTTAATAAAGTCCAGACAGGTAATTATAACTCAATCTGGATTGCCCTGTTGAGATCGAGAAGTATACAAAACTTTATCAAATCAGATAGACTGGAGCGTGAAATGATAAAACTGCTGTGTAATCAGGGTTCAGCGCCTCTTACCGTAAAACCTGTTGCTCCTCTGATGTGGGAATAACCAGGGAGGCTGATGTCTCCGAATCATCCGACTCGTTGGGGATAGCTGGTGGTATCGGGGATATCTCTGGATTATCGAGTTCAGTATTATTTCTGAGATGCTCTAGGGTTTCGATAAAATCGCGAATGCCCTGAAACTTCCGATAAACTGAAGCAAAGCGGACATACGCCACTTCACTCTCATGTTGTAGGTAGCGTAGGACTAGCTCACCGACTTCATCACTGTTGACATCCCGCCCATAGTGCTGCTGAACTTCAGCTTCAATCTCATCGACTATCGCTTCTAGGCGTCGTTGGGAAACTCCTGTTTTCTCACAAGCCCGTACCATTCCCCGTAATAACTTAGAACGGTCGAAGGATTCTCGCTTACCATCCCGCTTCAGGACAGTAATCGGCACAAATTCAATCCGCTCATAAGTCGTGAAGCGATGTTTACAAAGCAAACACTCCCGACGACGCCGAACACTTTGTCCTGCTTCTGTTGAACGGGACTCCAAAACGCGGCTGTCGGTGTGCTGACAATAGGGGCATCGCATAATAGCAAGTCTTTTCCGACTGGTTAAATACAGAAAATTGAGCCGATACGAGTCTATCTAATGTTCTCCTGCTCGAATCCCTGTCGGCAAAAGTAATCAGATAGACTCCTGTAGGCTCAGGGTATCCTAGAGAGCTGATCAAATTCACGATCAATCATAATCATCAGGGAGACGATGGCGCTCTCCAGGAGAGAAGACAGCGCCACAGGGATCTACTTTTCAATCCGAGGTGGTTCCCGGAACGCGATCGCAAAAAACAGAACGCCTAGAGCGCCAATCAAAACAAAGATATAAATGAGGCTTTCCATGTCACAACTTACCCAATTATCTGCTGTACTACCAGTTTACCTTGCTCAGTCAACCACAATAGCGAAACAGGCAAAAGAAAAATTAATTTTTCTCTTGCCCTCCATGATTAGGGTAGAGACGCGCCATGGCACGTCTCTACTGCAATATTTAGACCGCTTCTTTTTTCCGAGTGGTCTTATCACCCACTTTCTGGAACAGACCGAATTCGACTTGTTCGTCTAGGTCAGGATCAACCCCAGCAAATACATCTCGGAACAGAGTCCGGGAACCATGCCAGATATGACCAAAGAAGAACAACAGCGCAAATACGGCATGACCGAATGTAAACCAACCCCGTGGACTGGTACGGAATACCCCGTCGGAGTTTAAGGTTTCCCGATCAAATTCAAACGGTTCACCCAGTTGAGCTTTACGGGCATACTGCTTAACAGTAGCGGGATCTTCAATGGTTTGACCATCCAAAAGACCGCCGTAGAATGTCGCGGTAACACCAGTTTGCTCAAAGCTATATTTCGATTCAGCCCGTCGGAAGGGGATATCCGCCCGCACCACACCATTGGCATCGGTTAAGACAACCGGGAAGGTTTCAAAGAAGTTCGGCATACGGCGCACCGTCAATTCCCGACCTTCGCCATCAGTAAATACCGGATGACCTAACCAAGCTTCGGCAATACCATCACCCTTGTCCATCGGACCAGTGCGGAACAAACCGCCCTTAGCCGGAGAGTTGCCAATATAGTCGTAGAACGCCAGCTTCTCCGGAATCTGATTCCACGCCTCTGAGGG
>NZ_DS989863.1:85537-148037 GCF_000155555.1 Coleofasciculus chthonoplastes PCC 7420 | reverse complement strand
AAGCGGACTCGAACCGCTGACATCTGCCTTGCAAAGGCAGCGCTCTACCAGCTGAGCTATACCCCCTCTTCCTGGAACAGGTGGGCCATCCTGGACTCGAACCAGGGACCTCACCCTTATCAGGGGTGCGCTCTAACCACCTGAGCTAATAGCCCATTTTCCGAACCGAAACCAGTTTGAAAGCCAATCTACTTTTTCCTTGACCGACCTAGGGTGTCCGAATTGATGAAGCTTTAATTATTTATTCTCTTCATCAATCAGTTGGTCTCCCTAAAAAGGAGGTGATCCAGCCACACCTTCCGGTACGGCTACCTTGTTACGACTTCACCCCAGTCACCAACCCTGCCTTCGGCGTCCCCCTCCCCGGAGGGTTAGGGTAACGACTTCGGGCGTGGCCAGCTTCCATGGTGTGACGGGCGGTGTGTACAAGGCCCGGGAACGGATTCACCGCCGTATTCTGACCGGCGATTACTAGCGATTCCTCCTTCACGCAGGCGAGTTGCAGCCTGCGATCTGAACTGAGGCCGAGTTTCTGGGATTAGCTTGCCTTCGCAGGTTAGCTGCCCTCTGTCCCGACCATTGTAGTACGTGTGTCGCCCAGAGCGTAAGGGGCATGCTGACTTGACGTCATCCCCACCTTCCTCCGGTTTGTCACCGGCAGTCTCTCTAGAGTGCCCAACTTAATGCTGGCAACTAAAGACGAGGGTTGCGCTCGTTGCGGGACTTAACCCAACATCTCACGACACGAGCTGACGACAGCCATGCACCACCTGTGTTCCGGCTCCCGAAGGCACCCCCAGCTTTCACCGGGGTTCCGGACATGTCAAGCCCTGGTAAGGTTCTTCGCGTTGCATCGAATTAAACCACATACTCCACCGCTTGTGCGGGCCCCCGTCAATTCCTTTGAGTTTCACACTTGCGTGCGTACTCCCCAGGCGGGATACTTAACGCGTTAGCTTCGGCACAGCTCGGGTCGATACAAGCTACACCTAGTATCCATCGTTTACAGCTAGGACTACTGGGGTATCTAATCCCATTCGCTCCCCTAGCTTTCGTCCCTGAGTGTCAGTTGCCGTCCAGTAGAGCGCTTTCGCCACCGATGTTCTTCCCGATCTCTACGCATTTCACCGCTACACCGGGAATTCCCTCTACCCCTACGGCACTCTAGCTATTCAGTTTCCACTGCCTTAACGGAGTTAAGCCCCGTGCTTTGACAGCAGACTTGAATCGCCACCTGCGGACGCTTTACGCCCAATAATTCCGGATAACGCTTGCCTCCTCCGTATTACCGCGGCTGCTGGCACGGAGTTAGCCGAGGCTGATTCCTCAGGTACCGTCAGAGCTTCTTCCCTGAGAAAAGAGGTTTACAACCCAAGAGCCTTCCTCCCTCACGCGGTCTTGCTCCGTCAGGCTTTCGCCCATTGCGGAAAATTCCCCACTGCTGCCTCCCGTAGGAGTCTGGGCCGTGTCTCAGTCCCAGTGTGGCTGATCGTCCTCTCAGACCAGCTACTGATCGCTGCCTTGGTGAGCTCTTACCTCACCAACTAGCTAATCAGACGCGAGCTCCTCTTAGGGCAATAAATCTTTTACCCGAAGGCTTATCCGGTATTAGCCACCGTTTCCAGTGGTTGTCCCCGACCCCAAGGCAGATTCTCACGCGTTACTCACCCGTCCGCCACTCAACCCGAAGGTTGCGTTCGACTTGCATGTGTTAAGCAGACCGCCAGCGTTCATCCTGAGCCAGGATCAAACTCTCCATATTAGAGTGTTTTTTTGGCTCCGAAACGTCACCTATTAATAGGTGACATTCCCAAGTTATCCTTATTAGTTGAGAGAGTCTCAGTTTCCTGATTCCCCTCGAAGTTTTTTGACAAGGAGTTTTTTATGCTTGGCTTTCAAACTATTGATTTGTCTTGGTTCGGACGCTTGGATATGGAGTGAACTCCGTTTCAAGCGCATTTACCAATGTAGTGGCTATTTCTGGAGTTGTCAACCTTTTTTTCAAATTTTTTTTGGAGAAGTCAAAAACCCTTTCCCAGAGGGCAATCTGAGCTATGTTAAATCTAGAGCTAACCCGACCAGCTTGAGAAAATTACCCCTGTTTGTTCAGATGAGAGCTTTACCGCCATTGATCCTGCTAGATCCGATCCTCCAGAACTGGTTGTTAGAGGATATCGGTCGAGGCGATCGCACTACTCAAGGCTTGTGGGAAGCCCCAGACAAAATTGTCCAAGCCGAATGGACGGCTAAAGCAGGGGGAGTGATTGCTGGATTGCCGATCGCGAAACGGATCTTCCAACTCTTAAGTGATCAAACCAGTTTTGTTGCCGTTGTAGCTGAAGGGGAAGACTGTCATCCTGGACAGGTCATTGCTCGTTTACATGGCTCTCTGGATACCCTCTTAATGGGAGAACGAGTGGCTCTCAACCTAGCGATGCACTTAAGCGGCATTTCTACCCTTACCCGCAAATATGCCGATCAACTTGCTGATCTTCCGACTCAACTCGTCGATACCCGTAAAACTACCCCTGGGCTAAGACTGCTGGAAAAATATGCCACTCAAGTTGGTGGTGCCATTAATCATCGTTTCGGCTTAGATGATGCCGTGATGATTAAAGACAATCATATAGTGGCAGCAGGTAGCATCAAAGACGCGATCGCTCGTATCCGGGAACAAATGCCCTACCCCCTAAGGATTGAAGTCGAAACCGAAACCCTAGAGCAAGTGACAGAAGCCTTAGAGCAGGGGGCTGACATTATCATGCTGGACAATATGCCCTTGGAGAGGATGCGACAGGCGGTACATAAGATTCGCGGCAAAAATGACCGACTCAAAATTGAAGCCTCTGGGAATATCACCCTGGACACCATTCGTGCTGTAGCCCAAACCGGTGTAGACTATATTTCCACGAGTGCCCCCATAACTCGTTCCACTTGGCTGGATTTAAGTATGAACTTACTGGACGAGAATCGCATTTAAAGTTCATTCCCTAATATTTTGATTAAGCCATTTCTCCCTAATTCTTGGCAACCTCTTATCGTTTCAACTCTTTACCTAGCGCAATGACTTCAACCTTGGAACAACTAAAAGCCAAATGTGAGCAAGCATTAATTGCTGCCTTTGGTGAAACGATGGCAGGTACAGATCCAATGTTAGTTCCTGCCAGTAACCCCAAATTTGGTGATTATCAATCGAATGCGGCACTCTCTCTGGCAAAACCGCTAGGTCAACCCCCACGAGCGATCGCACAGATGCTGATCAACCATCTAGATGTTGCTGATATCTGCTACACCCCCACAGTAGCTGGACCCGGTTTTATTAATTTCACACTCAAACCCGCCTATTTAGAAGCCAAGCTGAATAGGAATCTCACCCACCCTCACTTAGGTGTAGAACCCGCCAAACAGCCCCAACGAGTGGTTGTGGATTTTTCCAGTCCAAACATTGCTAAAGAAATGCATGTCGGTCATCTGCGCTCCACTATTATTGGGGACTGCATTGCCCGTATTTTGGAATTTCGAGATCATGATGTCTTGCGCCTCAATCATGTCGGAGATTGGGGAACTCAATTTGGCATGTTAATTACCTATCTTCGGGAAGTTTGCCCAGAGGCATTAACCACGGCTGAGGCGGTTGATTTAGGAGATTTAGTCAGCTTTTATCGACAAGCTAAAAAACGATTTGATACCGATGAAGTCTTCCAAGAAGCTGCACGACAGGAAGTCGTGAAACTGCAAGCTGGGGCTGAAGATACCAAACGAGCTTGGCAGTTGCTGTGTGAGCAATCCCGGCGGGAATTTCAGGTCATTTATGATTTACTGGATGTGCATATCACCGAACGGGGTGAATCATTCTATAACCCCTTACTTCCCGATGTCGTAAAAGATTTAGAACAATCAGGCTTATTAGTGGAAGACCAAGGTGCTAAATGCGTTTTTTTAGAAGGATTTACGAATAAAAAAGGTGAACCTTTACCCTTAATTGTGCAAAAGTCGGATGGGGGTTATAACTATGCCACAACTGACTTAGCCGCACTACGCTACCGGATTGATCAAAATGGGGCAAAGCGGATTATTTATGTTACTGATGCTGGACAAGCGAATCATTTTGCCCAAGTATTTCAGGTTGCACAACGAGCAGGTTGGTTACCGGAGATTGTTGAAATCGTGCATGTTCCCTTTGGATTGGTACTAGGGGAAGACGGGAAAAAGCTAAAAACTCGGTCTGGAGAGACAGTACGATTGCGGGATTTATTAGATCAAGCGATCGCGCGTGCGCGTGCTGATCTCGAAACTCGCATCCAAGCAGAAGGTCGCCAGGAAACCGAGGAGTTCATTGAACATGTGGCTCAAGTGGTTGGTATGGCGGCGGTCAAATATGCTGACCTCAGTCAAAATCGCACCAGCAACTATGTGTTTAGCTTCGATAAGATGCTATCGCTCAAAGGAAATACAGCACCGTATCTGCTGTATGCTTATGCCCGGATTCAAAGTATTGGTCGCAAAGGTGGCATTGATTTTGAGCAGTTAAGAACATCTACTCAAGTCTCATTAAAAGAAGACCAAGAAGCAACACTAGCTAAACATCTACTACAAGTCAACGAGGTAATTAAAGAAGTTGAGCAAGAGTTATTGCCTAATCGTCTTTGTCAGTATTTGTATGAACTGAGCGAGAAATTCAGTCAATTTTATGACCAATGTCCTGTGCTTAAAGCGGAGGAATCCGTGAGACTATCACGATTAATATTGTGTGACCTAACAGCTCAAACGTTGAAACTGGGATTATCGTTACTCGGTATTTCGGTACTTGAACGGATGTAGAAAACATCCCCGTTTGCCAAAGGATAGCCTTTCAATCTGATCAAACGCTGGTTAAAGGGGGATAACTGAGGATCTGCTGAATAAGTGTTGTGGTGAGGGGGAGCGGGGGAACACCTCGACTTCGCTCGGTGTGTCAGCTGGGAGAGCTGGGGGAGCAAGGGTACATTTGTCCTGAGCAAGGTGATGCCATACTTATGAAGGATGCTAAGCTGTTCGGCATTTAAACCTTAATGTCAATAATGACGAAATCCTTGTAGTGCGTTAAGCGAAGCCATGCCGCAGGCTTTGCATCTTGCTCGCTACTAATACCCAATTTAAATCGTGAAAAGTAAGGCTTGATACCAAGTTGCATTCAAAGATATAACTTTCCCTCCCTCTGCTCCCCCTGCTCCCCCTGATTTTCCTATCTACTATGTTTGAGCGCAACTCGGTATGAGATCCTCGACCACATCTTCAGGAATGCGAATTGTAATACTGGTCATATTTACGGAATTTTCACATAAATCGAGCCATTCTTCATCAACGCTTATCCCAAAAGCCTCTGGAGAACAGTTAAGCTACTAGGTAAGACGATATACATCGCTTACTCCCAAGTTGCAATTAGTGTATCTCACTCCTTATCCCGTTCTCAGTGGATCGAGAACGGGATTTTCCATTATTGGGTGGTACCATTTTGATAAATAAAAAGGGATAAAGTATCGGGATCAATAACAACGGACAAAGAAGCCATGACCAACGACCAGACCCAACTTTACAGAAACTTCATCGATTTTTCATATAAACTTTATCGTAGCTACACACAACTCCTGCCACTTGGGTAGATAATAAAAATATAGATGAAATCTTTTTCCCACCCTTGGAAAAGTCCCCGAAAGGGGATTTTTTTTTGGCGACATAACTTAACAAAACTTCAACCCATAATCCCCTTTGCCGGATTCCCGAAAGCGATAACTGTAAGAGGGGGTGACGATTGTACTCACCCTCTGATTAATGAAAATCTCAGCTCAAGCCCTCTGTGTTGGATTACTTGTTTCTGGAGGGTTAACTTCGCCTGTCATTGCCCAAACCCTTGAGTCGGAAACCGATACGCCCCGTTCACTGACTGAAGGAACTGCCACAGATTTGAGAGTCTTACCCCGTATAGGCGGCCAGTTTACCAGCGAAGGAGCCGGCTATCAAGACCCATTTTTTAGTCTGGAAGGCTTTGTTCCGATTACTCAGAATCCCGGAAGTACCGTGACATTTCTGGAAGGGCAATTACGCCTGTTCACCGACTCCACGATGGGCGGAACGATTCTTCTGGGACAACGATTTTACAATTCCACGCAAAACCGGATTCTCGGAGGCTATCTTTCCTACGATACCCGCGATACCGGAAACAGCTTGTTTCACCAAATTGGTGCAGGGTTTGAACGACTAGGAGACGATTGGGATTTGCGGGTGAATGCGTATTTGCCAGTTGGTGAACGCCGCCCAGAGGTGGATGAGTCGTTCTCCCTGCGCGGATTTCAGGAGAATAATTTACTTCTCAATCATCGCCAGCGCTTTGAAGCAGCAATGGCGGGATTTGATATTGAAGCGGGGGGACGGTTATTGCGATTAGGGGCGGGAGATTTACGGGGATATGCAGGGTTTTATTACTATGGTGGGGAGGGAACAGATAATGCGATTGGGATTCGAGGGCGATTGGAAGCACATCCTACGGATTATCTGAATCTGGGTTTATCAGTGCAAACTGACCAAATCTTTGACACTCGGATTGTCCTCAGTTTAGGCGCAACCTTTCCTGGAACTCGTCCCCGTGGGGTTGAATCAGGTAGCGCTTTTGCGCGTATGGGGGAATCGGTGGGACGTATCGCCACCATTGTTGTTGATGAACAAACCGAAAATGAGCAAGTTGCGGCGATAAATCCCCAAACGGGTCAACCTTGGCAGTTTCAACAGGTCACGTTGGGGAGGAGTACCGGAAATGGTACGTTTGAAACACCGTTTGGGACAGTGCAAGATGCATTGAGTGTGGCACAAGCTGATGATATTGTTTATGTGCAAGTGGGTACGACATCTGAGACAGAAGGGTTTCAGTTTGCTGATGGAGTAACGGTACTCTCAGCAGCATTACCCCAATACATTGATACTCAGCAACTAGGTACGCTTCAGTTACCCTTATCGGGAAGCGGTGAGTTTCCCACGATTACAGGAACAGTAACCCTAGCCAATAATACGACCCTGACCGGCTTTGCGATCGCGAATGCCACGGGGAATGGTATCCAAGGCGCGGCTATTGAGAATGTGACGATTCAAGATAACCGCATCACCAATGCCACAGGACAAGGGATTAGTCTCATCGATGTAACTGGAACCAGTGCGATCGCTCGTAATGTTATCACAAATAGTGGTCAGCAGGGCGTTTTTATTCAAGCATCGGGAACCACTCAACAAGAACTCACCCTAGATAGTAATCAAATCAGTGACAGTGGTGGTCAAGGTGTTTTTATTCAATCCTCTGGTGAGGTGCAACAGCAATTAACCGCAACCAATAATCAAATTACTAATAGTGTCGGTCAAGGATTTTATCTGGCTGGGAATAATAATAGTCGTCAAGTCTTTGACGTTTTAAATACAAGTATTAGTAACACCGTCTTGGATGAAAATGGGGATGGTGGTCAAGGTCTTTTCCTGCAAGCCAATGCCAGCGCCCAGCAAACCTTGACTCTGGAAACCTTAACGGTTACTGAAAGTGCAGGTCAAGGCATCTTTATCGCCGCCAATGGTAACGAAAATGACTTGATGCAGCAATCTATCCAAAATTTTAACCTCAGCAACGCCACCGTTAGTGAGAGTACAGGACAAGGGATTTTCATCGCCGCTAATAATAACAGTGAGCAAACCTTTGACATTGATGCCAGTACCATTAACCAGACTCGCCTCGGCAGTAATGGGGATGGCGGGCAAGGCGTCTTTATTCAGGGAAATCGCGTCGCTGTTCAAGATTTCACCCTCAACGATACCACAGTCACAAATAGCGCTGGACAAGGTATTTTAATTGCTACCAATGGTGATGAAAAGGACTTAACGGTTCAATCGAGACAGGAGTTTAAATTAAATGGCACGGAAGTGAGTGATACTGTAGGTCAGGGAATTTTTATTGCCGCCAACAATAACAGTGAACAAGTCTTTAATATCGATAGCAGCACGATTCGCAATATTGAACTCGACGCCCAAGGCGAAGGTGGACAAGGAATTTTTGTGCAAGGTAATCGTATGGCAGTCCAGGAGTTTCAGATTGATAGTCCCACGATAACCAACAATGCTGGACAGGGTATTTTTGTGACAACGAATGGAGATGAAAATGACCTCAGTGTACAATCACGGCAAGAGTTTGCCATCACAGATGCCCAGATTCGTGAGAGTACAGGTCAGGGAATTTTCATGAGCGCTAATAACAATAGCACTCAAAAGTTTGAGATTACAAATAGTACGATTAATGATACGACATTGAATAATCTCGACAGTGGCGGTCAAGGGGTTTTTGTCCAAGCCAATAGCATTGCCCAGCAAGACTTCACGATTGATAATGTCCAAATTAGTGATAGTCAGGGTCAAGGTATTTTTGTTGGGGCGAATGGGGATGAGAAGAATCCCGAACTCCAATCTCAGCAACGGTTTCAGATTAGTAATGTGCAAATTAGTAATAGCACAGGTCAGGGGATTTTCGTATCGGCGAATAATAATAGCCGCCAGGAGTTTGAGATTGAAACCAGTACAATTAGCGGTACAACTCCCACCAGTGAAACGGATGGAGGTCAAGGCATTTTTGTCCAGGGAAATGCTGTCTCGGTGCAAGATTATCGGATTAACAATACCATGGTTACGGATAATGCCAGTCAGGGTATCTTTTTGCAAACGAATGGCAATGCTGAAACTCTTGCCGATGTAGAGTTGACAATTTTGGATAAAAATGCTGTTCCGGGATTTAATGCCGTACTCAATAGCGATCGCAGCTTCTGCCTAGCCCTCACTGAGAATACCAGCACAACAGAGTTCCAGCTTCAGCGTAATAATGGCACATTCGAGGTCGTTAATCTCGATAATCTCCCTCAAACTAATACAGGAACCGTTAATTTTGCCCCCACCCCGGAAGACTTTACTAACGTTTCTCAGTGTAATTGAGGGTATTGTAGGGGCGGGTTTAGCCATTTAATTGACGGGTATACCGATAACTGATCAACAAAACCCGCCCTCTTGTCGTTTAGATTTGAAACAAAGGACGTAGCGTGCTTCTCAAGGGCAGCGGGTACGAGAAATGACAAATGACTATTTTGTCAAGATCAGTTTTAGATCAAGAGCAAACTGCGTCAGAACTGATCTAGAAGATCGTCTAGCTTATGAGCCAATATAATAAGTAGCAAGACTCCAGATGCAGTCATCAACCAAATAACTCTGCCTGAAGGAGAAAAGCATACACCCTGATACTTGTCCTCAGCCTTTCACAGAAAGCGCTGAGGTTTTTCGTATGTTGCCACTTTAACGACTGCGGATAGTATAAATCCCGGTTAACCCAACCATCAAGCCAACTGCTTCACGCGAAATTGCTGCAACTCTTCTGGACGCATCGCCCCTTTTTCGGTAATAATGGCTGAAATTAACTCGGCTGGCGTGACATCAAACCCTGGATTATAAAATTCCACCCCTGTAGGACATGTCACCGTCTCACCGATTTGATAAATTTCTGAGGGATGGCGTTCTTCAATCGGAATTAAATCGCCTGTGGGTAAGTCAAAGTCAACTGTAGATAGGGGGGCGGCGACAAAGAAGGGAATATTATGGGCTTTGGCGAGTAATGCCACACTATAGGTGCCAATTTTATTCGCCGTATCTCCATTGGCAGCAATTCTATCTGCACCCACCATCACCGCATCAATTAATCCCTGATGCATACAATGGGCTGCCATATTATCGGTAATTAACGTTACTGGGATTCCCTCTTGTACACATTCCCACGCCGTCAGTTTTGCCCCTTGCAACCGGGGACGAGTTTCACACGCATAAATTCTGGCTAACCGCTTCTCGCGCCAGGTTGAACGCACGACTCCCAAGGCTGTACCATAGCCGGCTGTGGCGAGGGAACCCGCATTGCAATAGGTAAGAATACATAATTTTTCTGGAGTCGCGGGCATAGCCGCCAACCCATTATCCCCGATCGCTTTACAGATCTCTAAATCTTCAACCTGAATCCCTTGGGCGGTTACTAACAGTGCGGTTTTTAACTGATCCACTGAACCAATGGTTTCATGGGCAGTTTTCAACATCCGCGCGATCGCCCAAAATAGATTTACCGCCGTCGGGCGAGTCTGGCGCAGCAGTTTGGCAACCTCTTCGAGTTCCGTGACAAACGTCTCGCGATCAGCCGTTTTAATGTCTCGCGCCCCTAAGTACATCCCGTAAGCCGCCGCCACACCAATCGCTGGCGCACCTCGGACTATCATGGTTCTAATTGCCCGTGCCATATCCTCACAGCACTTAATTTCAACCACTGTATAGTTGTGGGGTAAACGGGTTTGGTCAATTAGGAGTACGCGATCGTCGCGCCAAACGATGGGATACACCGGATTACTGGGCATGGTTACTTATGGGCTAATGTGGAAAACTGCATATAGTTTAACTTGCTTTGGTTATTTGTCATTCGTCCTTTGTCATTTGTCCTTTGTCCTTTGTCTTTGGTGACGTTGGATACATCCCTTCAGTGACTCCACCTCATCAGTCATGATTTATACTTCATCACATATTTTGCTTTCCACCAGGAGCGAATTTTTCGGATCAGGTAAACGATTAAACTCTTGGACAGTTTATTAAATTTATAGTAAAACACAATATCCATCATCTCTTGAGTGTCGAGAGGCGTCAGGTAAGATACACCTTCATCAATTTTTTCGTCGCTTTCGATTAAATAACGTTGCTTGCAAATTTTTTCAGATAAATTCCAAGTTCGGTAGAATTTCTGATAAAGTTCTTTTTGATACTCCTGAAAACTGGCTGATTGACCCTTTAAATACTGCTGAATATGCTTGCCCGCGATTTCGGCACAATGCATGGCATGGCGAATTCCTTCACCGCCCAAAAGGTTTACCATGGATACGGCATCTCCAATGGCAATAATATTATCGCGATAGTAAATATCCCTCAGTCCACTGGAATAGTGCAGCGTTGACCCATGAGTATCGATTATCCTATAGTCTTTGGCTCGTATATGCTCGTGAATCAGTAAATCAATATAATATCGAATCGATTCCGTATGCTTAATAATTTTATGATCCAATCGATACGATGCTGCGCCTACCTTTAACCGAGGCTTCTCCATGGGAAATATCCAAGAATAGCCTTTTGGCATCCATTTATGTCCTAAGAAAAACCAGAGGGAATGGGCATATTTATCATAATCATTATCTGAGACTTCAATTAAATATTCAATCCCAGAGGGCTTGAAAAACGCAGGTTTCTCGCTTTCCTTAGGATACATAACCGCTCTAGCGGGTCCTGTAGCATCGACTAGCACCTGGGTTTTAACAGTAATTGGTTCCCTCCCTCGCGGCTTCAGTTCAACCCGCGTCTCACCGTCTGTTTGGACATATCTCACATATCGACATCCCAGCCAAACCTCGCCGCCACAAGATTTAACTTCATCAGCCAGAAATTGTTTCAACTTGGCGAAATTTAAGACAGCGCCTAAGGTTTGCGGAGCATCCCAATTTCGGGTTAAATTGGTGGTGACAATCACCAAATTATGCCAAAAACTACCGACAACATCCTCCGGTAAGTCAAATTTTTCTAAGGTTTCTAATGGCGTAGCCGCACTGGAAAAATTATTTTTCTCAAAGGTTTCATGCTGCTCGACCAACAAAACCTGATAACCGGATTTCGCTAACCACCTTGCACATTGTCCCCCAGCTGGACCTGCACCGACTACGACAACATCGAATTTTCGCATACTATATTAGTAAAGGGTGTCATGATTCCAGTCTCTCATACCAGGTTGCCCGTTTAGTAGTAACCGTTAAATTTTTTTTGCACAGGGTAAATGGAAAACTTGCTTCCTTTCCGTCCTGCTCCTTTACCTTGTCCGTCTGTTACTACGCTTAAAGAGGATTGGAAATCGGGGATGAAGACAGGTTACATCCTCGATTATCAGTTGCAACATTACTCCGTCCTGAATGACTAACATACTCTCTCCTTCTCTTAAGCAGGAGAGAGACGTTTGGACTGCGAAATGCAACTGAGGAGCAAATTAACCATTCCAGAATTATTTATGAAACCATCTAAACGCGAGCAAATTGCCCAAGCCGCTATGCAACTTTTCATCCAGCATGGCTATAGGGAAACCAGTATGGATCAGATCGCCGCTGAAGCAGACGTATCTAAGCATACCATTTACAATCATTTTCAATCGAAAGAAGGATTGTTTATTGAATTGGTGGAACAGTTCATCTGTGAGCAGTTTCAGCCTGATTTTAATTTTAACCTGTCGGATAAGCCAGCCGTAGGGTTACGAAGATTTGCAGAGGCATTTCTAGCGAAACTGAATAATCCAGAGTACGCGGCGTTTCTACGTTTATTGATTGCCGAATCACATCATTTTCCAAACTTAGCACAATTGTTTATCCGTCAGGTTATTGGGGAAGAACGTCATAGTCTGAAGCAGTATTTTGAATCCCATCCAGACTGGCACATTCGTGATCCGGAGTTGACGGCTTATATTTTTTTGAGTTCTATGTCTTCCTTGGTACTTTTTCAAGAGGTTATGCAAGGAAAGTCAATTTTGTCAATCGAACAAGACCGTTTAATTGACCAGTTAGTTGACTTGGTTTTATCGAACTCGGCGGTTCAAATTTTATCACCGCCCTGAGACGAATGGTTTCCGGGATAAGGTCAAATTTAGCGGTTGAGATTAGGGCGGGTTTTGTTTTTCATTTATCGGTGGAGAGGGCGGGTTTTGTTGTTCCGTTATCGGTGGAGAGGGCGGGTTTTGTTGTTCCGTTATCGGTGGAGAGGGCGGGTTTTGTTGTTCCGTTATCGGTGGAGAGGGCGGGTTTTGTTGTTCCGTTATCGGTGGAGAGGGCGGGTTTTGTTGTTCCGTTATCGGTGAATATCTGAATTTAGTCCCTAAACCCGCCCCTACAATTGTCCCTAAACCCGCCCCTACAATTGTCCCTAAACCCGCCCCTACAATTGTCCCTAAACCCGCCCCTACATCTTTGGCGTGCGATCGCGGTTGAAAATCCGGTGGGCTTTTTGGACACCCTACAAAATCAGGAGCGTCTCGCTCACTATTGTCTTAGGAGCGAGACAAGGTGCAAGGTGCAAGATGTGAGTTAAACCAGTTTCAGATCGGGATATTCGGCTAATACATCATCTGAGGTTAACGTATCGCCTTCGGCTTGGGGTGTCCAGAGGACTTCAATTGCCAATAAGCGATCGCTCGATACACCACCCATCTGACGCAAGGCTTGACGCAAGTCATCGGAACTATTAATGGTGGGTAATTCCAGCTTCCCTTGCACACCCACTAAAAGGGTAACAATAATGTATTCACCCGGATCTTGAGATTCAACCAAGGCTCCATCCCCTTCAGCCGCTTTAGCAGTCTCTTGGCGAAGTTGACCCTGATAATTCGATAGGGTTTCTTCGGCAAATTTACTACGTTCGGCTAGTGAAAGCTGATTAAACCGAGCTTCGGCGGCGTCTAAAGCAATCTGCTGGGATTGGGTTGCACCATACACCCAGTATTCGGGATGGCGGAGTAAGGCTAAAGTAGACTCTTGCAGCACTTGCGCTCGTCCTTGAGGGGAATCAGTATTCGCTTGTTGAGCTAACTTGTCAAGTTCATACTGAAGCTCACGCGCACTGGCAAGTAAACCCACTTGCAAGCGTCCCACGGAAACCTTGGGATTGATCGTGTTCGGGACATCATTTCCGCCTCCTTCACCCAAACGCCGGAAAGACTGCACCAAGAAATTCGCGATCGCAAAAAAGATCAGAATTCCGAACAGACTCCCCACGCCACCGAAGCCGAAGAAGGGTAAGAGGAAGGGAAAACCAATTCCGCCGCCACCATATCCATAACCGCCACCGGGAGAGCGATACCCCCCACCAGGGCGAGAATAGGTACGACTTGGGGCGCGGAAGGAACCGCCACCAATTCTCCCACCACTACGAGCGGCTAAAGCGTCACTGGCATTTCCCAGGACTAAGGTAAAAATGAGACCAACAACAAGCAGAGACTTTAAAAAAGGTTTGATCTTTGAACAAAGATGGTTACGCATACGTTATTTAGGACTATTCCAACTTCAGTGAGTTTTCCATGGCTGACATTAGCCACAAACACCTTAATCTGAACGAAGGCAGACAACTCACCTCAAGCCGGATGGGTATTACTGACTACACTTTTACTGTACCGCTCCCCTTCATGAGCTGAAACATCCCAAAAGTGGAGATTACCGATTTGTCATTTGTCAAGGAACAGGGAACAGGGAACAGGTAAGGTAGAATTTTGAGTTAACTTCCTCATCTCCCCCAACTCCCCCAGCTCCCAGACGCGCCATGGCACGTCTCTACATTGCTCCCTCTGCTCCCTCTGCTTCCCCAGCTCCCCCAGCTCCCCCAGCTTCCCCATCTCCCCTACCCGCCACCAACAATCGTCACAACTTCCAACTGATCCCCATCCTTCATCTGAGTCTCTGACCAAAACTGGCGGTGAAGAATCTCGCCATTGTACTCAACCGCCACTAAGCGCGGATTTAGGTCAAGCTGTTCTAAAAGCTGAGGCAATTTGGTGTCAGCCGCACAGGTACGGGATTCACCATTCACTTGTAAAGTAATTTGCTCGCTACTGTTGGTCATGATTGAGGAATACCCGCTTCAATACGACGCAGATGTTGTTCTTTGGTAAGTTGAGAGAGAAAATACTGAGTCACCAATGTCGGTTGTTCCGCTTGCATGATCGCCCGCACGATCGCGACTCGTTTCGCTCCCGCCCCTAAGACCTCATGAATATTATTCGGATCAATGCCACCGATCGCAAACCAGGGAACTGATGCTTGTTGTGCTGCATACTGCACATAGTCTAACCCCGCTGCCGCTTTGCCAACTTTGGTTGGGGTTTCATAGACGGGTCCGACGCCAATATAATCGGCTCCTTCGCTGATTGCCTGTTGCATTTCCTCAGGATTTGTGGTAGAGCGCCCAATAATTCGATGAGGTCCCAGGAGTTTTCGGGCGACAGCGATGGGCAAATCCTGCTGTCCTAAATGAACGCCATCGGCATCAATTGCCAGAGCTAAATCCACGCGATCGTTCATAATCAATAATGCCCCGTAATGGTGGCACATCTGGCGCAGTTTCTGGGCTTGAGCGAGTTTGACTAAATCATCAGCCCCCTTTTCCCGATACTGAACTAACGTCAGTCCCCCTTGTAGCGCCGCTTCTACCGTGGGCAAGAGTTGGTCTGAGGATGAGGTCACTAAATAAAGCTGCGATCGCTTCAGCCGTTGATAACGGTGGTAGATGAGCAACTGACTCTCCAGGGTATAGACCCGATAGCGCATTTGCTTGCAAGCGGTTCCCATATTGGGACTATGAAGCTTACCATATTCTTCTAGTACCCGTAAGGCTTCCTGAACCCGACATAGATTGGCTTGCAAAACCTGTTGGATATTGGCGCGTTGTTCTTCCTGGGGATGAGAGAGTTCCGTCCCCAAATCACCGGGCGTATCCCGTTCGGCGCGAATCTCTCGACTATGCCAACGAGCAAGTTCTTGGCGCATCTGTTTGCATTCACTCGCCATCTGCACGCTATTTAGACCAAAGCGACACCACTCTTCGATAATCCGTAAGCCTTCTCTGGCTCGGTCTAAATTCGCATCTAATATTCGGCAAACTGCTGGTTCTTGACCTATCCAACCGTTGTACCCGCTCATCGCGAACTGCTCCACATGATTTCTTATCCTAACAGGATGATGGCTTTAAAGGGTTGACTGAATCTGGAATGATTCATAACTGTGGAAAATTTTAATAATTGTCGAACGGTTGCCGATTCGTTATTCTAGGGCAACTGAGTACAGTACACTCAAAACATAGCTTCAGATTCATACCGCAGGAGATGGTTAAGCCTTACCCAATTCAATGGTTCCACCACCTACGCCCAATCCGGTTTAGGATAGGCGCGATCGCTGTGGTTTCTCTTAGCTGTATCACCCTGACTCCTCTGGAAGCTGTAGCCCAGTTAACACCGAATCCCCAGCGACTTGTTGTCCAAAATCAGCAAGACACCCAAGTGTTGTTGGTCAACCCCATAACTGGGGATGATATTAATGGTGATGGTAATATGGATTCTCCGTTCAAAACTATTGCCAAAGCCTTACAAGTCGCGCAACCGAATACGGTGATTCGATTAACGCCTGGTATCTATAGTTCCCAAACCGGTGAAACCTTTCCTTTAATTTTGCCCGATGGCGTCACGTTGCAAGGAAATCCCCGCACCAGAGGGGAGAATATTATCATTCAAGGGGGGGGCATGTTTGAGAGTCCCACCGCATCTCAGCAGAATATTACCATTCTGGCAGCAAACCCCGCCACGGTAACGGGGGTGACGATTACTAATCCGAATCCTCAAGGCTATGGGTTATGGATTGAATCCAGTTCCCCGGTAGTCGTGGATAATACATTTATGGAAAATACCAGCGCCGGAATTGTGATTAAGGGAAATAGTGCGCCAACCATTCGCAGCAATTACTTTTATAACAATGGTGGTGATGGTATTCTCGTGGCGGGGACATTACAGGCAGATGTGCGGGAAAATGTGTTTATTGACCGGGAAAACGCTACTTTGGAATTAAGTCGCGATCGCGAAGCACCCCTGCAAAGCGCAGATCGCAACAGTCCTTCAAACTCGGTTGAATCCCCCACGAATACGAGTATTCCCGAAACCGAATCGGTATCTGAACCTGTTGAAACTACCGCGAATCCTTCCCCGACTCCCGAAAGTGTTTCCCCCATCATTGAACTAGAAACGACTATCTCCGAGTTAGAAACACTTCCCACCACGTTTCCCTCAGACTGGAGAAACATCTCCCTATCAGTGGCGAATCCCTCAGAATCAACTGAGACTCAACCCGCCGCCGGAGATCAGACAGGCGCATCTTCCTCAACCTCTCCCATTTCCGCTGCGTCTTTTCCGGTTCCCTCCAGTCTCCAGTCTCAACCGAACCAAACTAACCCAACGACACCAGCCGCAACCGTTCCCCGGATCATTGATATTTCGGTTCCCTCGCCAACCGAGACGGCGATACCGGATACATCCACACCAGCCACCTCGACACCTGAAGCCGAGATGCAAGACACGGTTAATGCACAAGAGTTACCCAGCCGAGATTCTATTCCTGTACTCAGTAGCAACAACCCATCCGCCACCCCCCAGGAACCGCCCCCAGAAACCGCACCGGAAGGGCGTTATCGGGTATTAGTCGCCGCCGCAACTGACGATCAGCAAACCTTAGTGCGATCGCTGATTCCTGGGGCATTTCGTACATCTTATAATGGGAAATTAATGATGCAAGTGGGATTATTTAGTAGTCGCGAGAATGCCCAAGAAATTCAGAATTTGCTGCAGGAGCAAGGATTAACCGTGACCATAGAAACACTTCAGGACTAGAATTCCTGTACGATTACCCATAATTGCAATGCTGTAATAACAGGGGTTTCAGGCGTTTTTATTAGGGGTGTTTGACCGAACATGATATCACAACCTGAACAACCAAACCCGCCCGGATTCAAATTGTTGGGATTCCCTTGGGTTTTTTAGGCGCACATCAGCAAAGGGCGCACATTGGTGCGCCCCTACGGTTACTGATAACTGAAACCAGCCTTGATTCAAAAGTATCGATTAGATAAGAGCAAAAGCATCAGCCGTCAAGGT
The DNA here is from genome assembly GCF_000155555.1 of Coleofasciculus chthonoplastes PCC 7420. Classification (GTDB taxonomy): domain Bacteria; phylum Cyanobacteriota; class Cyanobacteriia; order Cyanobacteriales; family Coleofasciculaceae; genus Coleofasciculus; species Coleofasciculus chthonoplastes_A. The sequence continues at coordinate 130,249 of NZ_DS989863.1, read as the reverse complement.
ATTCGCATTCACATCAGTTAAAATCGCTAAGGTGTCCTGATTAAAATCAATCCAGGTATTCTTACCCTGTTGAGAAATCGACAACTCCCCAAACGTGAGTTCACCGGACAACCCTAAGACATCTTCATTGATGTGGAAATCGCGAATTTTGTCTATTCCTTCACTAACCGCTAAGACAAAGGTATCGTTACCTTGACCCCCAATTAATTGATCGTTTCCTAAACCACCCCAGAGTAAATCATCACCATCATTACCCCAGATTTTGTCGTTGCCATCTTCGCCGAAAAGTTGGTCATTACCGCCTTTTCCATATAGTCGGTCATTTCCTGCGCCACCATAGAGGATATCATCACCCGCGATCGCACAATTTAAGCAACCCTTATTCAAGTCACCCCGTAGGATATCATCACCCTCTGCACCATAAATGACATCATCACCTAAACTGCCAATAACGGTATCATTGCCAGCATCCGCGAAGATGAATTCATCCTGTTGATTAGAACTGACTAATTTGTCGTTGTCTGGCGTTCCTTGAATCGTATACTCTGGTGTAACCGCTTCAACAGTTCCATTGGGAATTGATAATCCTAGATTTGTACCACTATTCGGTGTGAAGGAGAAGTTATCAATGAGTAACCCAGAATCCACATAACTATCCCCCGCATCCATTAAACCTACGCCAATGGTAAAGATACCCGATTCCGTAAACTGATAGGTAAATGTGCCATAACCTGTTTGAGAACCAAAGGAACCTGTGAAACGATTAAAGTCACTACTCGTATCCGCTAGTTCAGATAAGACACCCGATGTAATGGAAACGAAGCCAAAATCACTGAAACTACTTTGATTTTCTTCATTGGTGATGAAATTCCAGTCAAAGCTAATACTATCTCCCGCCTGAACTTTTATCGGTTGAAACTGTAAGCCAGAACCTTCGATGATATCACCGTTACCCAGATTATCTAATGCACCAGCCGTTAAACCAAAGAAGGTTTCCATCTCAGCATCACTCACCGAACCGACGCTATTAGTAATGAAGGCTTGGTAATCGCCGTCTGTGGGATTACTCCCAATTGAATCCGTTTCAATAGTTGTGTTACCAATCGTTGTCCAGTTGGTAAAATCACCGTTTTCAAAGCCAAAGTTGAATAAAGGATCAGGGGTGATTTGGAAATGATCGACCAGAAGTCCCGAATCAACACTAGAATCATCTGCATCGACTAATCCTAAGCCAATGGTATAGGTTCCATTTTGGGTGAATTGATAATCGAATGTACCATAATTAGTCTGCTTGCCAAAAGAACCTGTAAACCGATTAAATTGCTGGTTAGTATCTGCCAGTTCGGATAACAGGGTGGAACTGATAGAAACAAAGCCAAAATCGTTATAGCTGCTGGGCGTTTGCTCATTGGTGATAAAATTCCAATCAAAGCTTAAAATATCTCCCGCTTTAACGGTAATCGGTGTGAGTTGCAGGGCAGAACCTTCTATCGCATCCCCGTTACCCAGATTGTCTAAGTCACCCGTATTTAATCCTAGGAAGGTTTCCAAATTACTATCGCTCACTGAACCCTGACCATTAGTGATTAAGGCTTGGAATGTACCATCAGTTGGTGTACTGCCGATAGTATCGGTTTGGATTGTCGCATCTCCAATACTATTCCAATCGGTAAAATCTCCGGTTTCAAAACTGAAATTGAGTTGGGGCGATAAATCCTCGATTTGTTGGTTACCAAAGTTAATATTGGTAACAATTTCTTCAGGATTCAGGTTAACTGTGTAAGTTCCGGGGACAAGGTTACTGTTTGATGGTATGGAAGCAACACCCCAAGTTGAAGAATCATACGTACCAATCTGAGTTGTTGAAGCGTCGGATGGGTTAATTTGATAAAGATTGCTGTTGCTGTAGTGAACGCCATAGATAGAACCATCTGGGGCAAAATCAATATCGACAACGGTTGTTCCTAACGAACCGACAGTTGAAAGAATATCTCCCGTTGCTGGGTCAATTTCCACCAGGTTATTCGATGCACCGTAAAGGGTGCCATCGGGAGCAAAATCAATTCCCCACGTAGTATTAGCAATTGTACCTACTGGGGTAGCAAAAGCAGTTGCTGGATCGATAGTGTAAAGCATATTAGTGCTTGTGGCATTTCCATACAACGTTCCATTGGGTGAAAAGGCAATACTTCTCATCAAGATGGAACTTTCATTAGCACTATGAATTGTGCCAATGTTAGTGTAAGAACCATCTGTTTGATCAATAAGCCGTAATGAAGAACTAGCACCATAAAGCAGCCCACTGGTTGGATCAATGTCTAAACCAGGGTTATAACTGGCAGAACCGATCAAAATTTCCGCCACTGGATCAGTTTGCAATTCAACTAAGCTGAATTCATTGGTTCCACCACTTCCTGTACCTGCTACCAAGTTAAATGATGGTTCTGAACCCGGAAGGGTTTGTTGCCAACCAGGTAATAATACCTCAGCTACGGTGTAAGTATCAGCCGTTAATTCGGTGAACGAATAATTCCCGTTAATATCCGTAATGGTGGAAACTTCCCCCGCATCCAATTGACTATTTTGATTCTGATCTAAGTAAATCGTCCAACCACTTAAACCTGGCTCATTCGCATCCCAAATTCCATCGCCATCAATATCATTCCACTTACTTCCATGAATCTCTCCTAAAGGAGAAGGTGGTGGTGTCGTTGGATTCAAGGCATTATTGGCATTTAATCGTCCACCCGTTACCGTATTTCCTTGCAATGATGAAATCGGATCAACAGTGCTTAAAATCTGATCTTTAACCTCCGAAGCACTTAATTCGGGATTTTGTGACCAAATTAAAGCCGCCACCCCAGAGACGTGAGGTGTTGCCATAGACGTTCCATTATAACTAGCATATCCTCCCCCAGGAATCGTGCTGTAAATATTGACCCCAGGTGCGCCTAAATCAACAGAGGTGACGCCATAATTGGAGAAGGATGCCAAATTATCATTATGATCCGTAGCCGCGACGGAGATAATGTTATCGAGGTCATAGTTAGAGGGATAATGGGGAGTGATATCGTTATTATCGCCAATCCCATCAAAGCCACCATTACCCGCCGCCGCAATAAATAACTGTCCGGCTTGACCTGCTGCCGCGATCGCGTCGTATAATCCTTGAGAGTAGCCACCCCCGCCCCAACTATTATTGGTGAGATTGGCTCCCATCATTGTAGCATATTCTATTGCCTGAATTGCGTTAAAGGTTGTGCCGGAACCCGAAGAATTTAGGAATTTTAATGCCATAATTTGAGCATCGGGAGCCACACCAATTACGCCACTATTATTATTTCCTTCAGCGGCAATTGTGCCAGCGACATGAGTTCCATGTCCTTCATCATCCCAGGGATCACTATCATTATTGGCAAAGTCCCAGCCATAGTAATCATCAATATAACCATTGCCATCATTGTCAATCCCATCGCCGAAAATTTCTCCGGGATTTGTCCACATATTGTTAATCCGTTCTGGGTGAGTATAATCCACCCCAGTATCAATGATGCCAACGACTACATTATTTCCTGTCGCACGATCCCAGGCTTCTAGAGCGTCAATATCGGCGTCTGAAGTACCACCCGTTTGTCCGGTATTATTTAATCCCCAAAGTTGGTTAAACTCTGAATCATTGGGAATTGTGGTATTCAGACTAATCGTATAGTTAGGTTCAATGTATTCAATCAGGGGATGATTACTGTAAGTAGAAATCGCTTGGGCAACACTTAACCCATCAAGTTGCCAAAGCTGTGTCCCTAACATATTCGTTGATTCGAGTATCGAAGCTTGCATATTTCCTTGTAAGGTTTGAATCTGACTTGACTCAATCCCTGATTTGAACTTAACAACAACTTGATCCGATAGATAATCTGTGCCTTCAACAAGACTGTTCAGATTGAATGATGCGACATTAAGTTCTGGACGTAAATCGTTAGTTTGCATCGCCTTAACCTGCAATAGAATTGGCTTTTCTGGTGTTTATATGTCGTTATATCGAAGAGATGAAATCTACAGCACTTCTTAACACGGTGTAGTCCAGTAAACACGAAACAGCCTTTGTTTAATCTTATGTAGGCGGATTACATCGAGTCGGAAAACGCTGTAATAATTCCAGCCTAAAATCGTACCGGGTTGAGTCACCGGGTATGTTTAGCAACCTTGGGTTGGGAAACTTGAATGATTTAGACTGTCTGTTTCCAATCGGCTATATTTCTGACTGGAAGGGACTTATGCAGTTTTCGGCTCAGTCTTACTCAATAAGTTGGGCAGATTCAGACGCGGAATATAGCGCTACGCGCAAACGGCTATACGGTTTTCCCTACCAATCAGGGGTAGAGTTCACGAATTGGCAAAACTAGCTCCCCCTGAGTATAGTTTGTTCTATACACCTTAACAAAGAAGGTCGCGAATCCGAAGATCACGCTTGTTGAAACCAGCGCCACGTTAATTAACCCTAAATTACTAACGTTTCTTCATTCCATCTCACTTTAAATGGGAATTTAATGGAAATTTTTAAAATGCGGATTGCTCAAATCGCACCGTTGTGGGAGCGTTTACCTCCCCCAGCTTATGGTGGTACGGAATTAGTGATGAGTTTACTCACTGATGAACTTGTCCGTCGGGGTCATGAGGTAACCTTGTTTGCATCCGGTGATTCAGAGACACTGGCAAAACTGGAACCCGGATGTGAAAAAGCCCTGCGTTCTCTCGACGTAACCCATCAAGAATACGCCGTTTATGAACAAATGCAGTTGAGCAAAGTCTTTGAACGAGCCAATGAGTTTGATGTGATTCATGCTCATGTGGATTACCCAGCGCTTCCATACACGAACTTGACAAAAACGCCAGTTGTGCATACAGTTCATGGTACATTTTCGCCATTAGTTGAGCAGATTTTTACCAAGCATCGTCAGCAACATTTTGTCAGTATTTCCAATGCCCAGCAGCGCCCTGAGTTGGGACTGAATTATGTGGCAACGGTTTATAACGCGATCGCACCCGAACGCTTTAAATTTTACTCTCAGCCCAAACAGCCACCCTATCTGGCGTTTGTTGGGCGCATATCCCCGGAAAAAGGACCCAGGTTAGCGATTGAAATTGCCAAGCGTTCCGGATGCCATTTGAAAATAGCGGGTAAGGTTGATCCCAAAGATCGAGCCTTTTTTGAGGCGGAAGTGGAACCTTTAATTGATGGTAAACAAATTGAGTTTTGGGGTGAAGCCAATCACGAAAAGAAAAATGAATTGATGGGAGGTGCAGTGGCGACGCTATTCCCGATTACCTGGCGTGAACCCTTTGGACTGGTGATGATTGAATCTATGGCATCTGGCACTCCGGTGATTGCTATGGCGTTAGGATCAGCCCCAGAAATTATCGTTCACGGAAAGACAGGGTTCCTTTGTGATACAATTGAGGAGTGCGTGGATGCGATCGCGAAAATACCCCAACTGAATCGACACGCCTGTCGGGAACATGTTGAAACCAACTTCGCGGTGAAACGCATGGTTAATGGATATGAAGCCGTCTACAACCAAGTTTTAGCAGAATGGTTTGCTCGCAATGGTCATCTGCATGTCCCCACGCTTCTAGCCAGCTAAGTTTATAGAAGGCAGAAGGCAGAAGGCAGAAGGCAGAAGGTTTCAAGACATACGTTAAACCTTCTGCACCCGACATAAGACATCAGATAAAATTGAATGAGGTGAATCATGAACCAAACCGTTAATAGACAACCCCTGGCTTTGCTTTCCATGGGTCAGAATGTTGTCGATAAGCCGCGTCATCCGAAGGTAAGTTGATAGAAATTGACAGATTTTTCCCAAGTTCTAAAAAATGTTCATATTGTAAATTGACAAATTGCCGCTAGATATCAGAGAGTGGGATTGCCCCTCCTGTGGCACTCATCATGACTGTGACGATAATGCATCATCGAACATCAGAGCAGAAGGTATTCGGATACTCGCTATGAACGGAGGGAACCCCGTTCCTGCTAGTGTTCCTGCTAGTGGAGCCTGTGTAAGACCGGATAACCGTAATGTGAAAGGGCAACGGGCTGTGAAACTATAAGCCCACACTTACTCGTCAGAGAAGTGTGGGTAGTTCACGAGAGTTTGCAACTGATAGCTGAGCAACAAAACCCGCCCTTGTTGGGGAATAGGGGAGACAGAGCCTGGAAGATAGGCAGAAGGGGCTTTCGCCTGGGAACGAGAAATGGAGGAACTATGAACGATGTCTGATACAAATACCCTCAACCAAAAAACTGGAACGGATCTGAATATCGTTGAACTCAACGGTAGAACCTTTGCGCCGGCTGAACAAGTGCCGATTCCAGAGTGGCAAGGCACCACAAAAAAACGACTGCAATCTACATTGACGCTCAAAGATAATGATCTATTTTTAATTACCGATCCCCTCGGCAATATTGCTGGATGTCTTGATGATAAATCTGACAAAAGCTTAGGCTTATTTTGTCAAGATACTCGATTTCTCAGTCGCCTAGAGTTACAAATTGAGGGACTCTCTCCGATTTTACTTAGCAGTACAGCCGGACAAGGTTTTGCCCTTTCGGTTCTCTGTGCGAATCCTTATGTTAAGGGGCGTATTCAGGCGGAAACGATCGGCATTCAACGCGACATTGTACTACAGGGTGGACTATTTGAAGACCTGAAGATTACCAACTACAGCACCCAACCCGTTAGCTTTGACCTAAGTTTAAGTTTTGATGCCGATTTTGCGGATTTATTCCAAATTCGCGGTTATGTGCGTCAGCAGGTGGGGACGCTAATGCGACGGGTTATACCTCCAGGGGACAATGCCTTAAACCCAGATGTGCAGTCTTTGGTTGAGGCAACGGGCGAACTCACCTTAGCCTATCAGGGATTGGATCAGGTGTTGATGGAGTCTCGAATTCAGTTTTATCACCGTCAGCCTGATGAATTTAGGGGATATACGGCAATTTGGCGGTTGGAATTGAATTCTCACGAAACCCAGAAATTTGGGTATCGCTTACAGCCCTTTGTTGACAATAGTCCAGCTTCTGTGGTGAAAGCGCCGACAACTCTAAAACAAGCGATCGCGGCGGAGGCGATGGAGGAGAGCGATTGGCGAGAGGGTGTGACTCGGATTCGCACGGATAATCGAGCCTTAAACCAGATTATTGAACGCGCTGAACAGGATATCTATCTTTTAGGTCAAACCTTTGGCAAGGGTAAGATTCTCTGTGCTGGGATTCCTTGGTTTTCTACGTTATTTGGACGGGATTCTTTGATTGCTGCATACCAAACGCTGATTCTCGATCCGGGGATTGCTCGCCAAACCTTGATTACCCTGGCTGATTATCAGGGTAAGGTTGAGGACAAGTGGCGGGAAGAAGAACCGGGTAAGATTCTGCACGAGTTGCGCCTGGGTGAAATGGCTCGTTGTGGCGAACTCCCCCACAGACCTTACTATGGTACGGTTGATGCTACGCCATTGTGGTTGATGCTCTATGGGGATTATTATGCTTGGACGTATGATCAGGAACTGTTGGATCGGTTGTGGGATAATGCTTTAGCGGCGATGGATTGGATTGATCGCCGTTGTCAGCAGACGGGCTATATTAGCTATGAATGCAAGTCCAAGGGGGGACTCCGGAATCAGGGATGGAAAGACTCAGGAGACTGTATCGTTGATACCAAAGGGAAGTTAGCGGAAGGGGCGATTACTCTGGCGGAAGTGCAAGGGTATGTTTATGCGGCGAAGATGCGCTTAAGCCAGCTTGCTCGTAGCAAAAAGCAGTTAGATGTGGCAAATCGTTGGTATGAGGAAGCCCAAGACTTGAAAACCCGCTTCAATCGCGACTTTTGGCTCCCCGATCGCGGTTATTGTGCCTTGGCGTTGGATGGTAAGGGCAAGCCTGTGGATAGTATCACCTCTAATCCGGGGCATTGTCTAGGAGTAGATATTTTATCAAAAGACAAGGCACACAATGTCGCCGAACGATTGCAAGCGCCGGATATGTTTAGTGGCTGGGGAATTCGCACCTTGAGTAGCTTATCTCCGGCGTATAATCCCATGGGCTATCACCTCGGATCAGTATGGCATCACGATAATGGGATGATTATTGCCGGATTGCGATCGCTAGGATTAGTGGATCAGGCGTTGGAAGTGGCTCAAGGTATTATCGACATGACCACCCAACAACCCTATTATCGTCCACCCGAACTCTTCTGTGGCTATGAACGCACCCCCAATAGCACACCCGTGCGATATCCTGTGGCGTGTTCGCCGCAAGCCTGGGCAACAGGAACGATTTTTCAACTCCTACAGGTGATGGTTAATTTAGTACCCGATACGCCCAGTAATTATCTGCGAATTATTCATCCCACCCTCCCTGAATCCGTCCAGTATTTGTCACTGCAAAACCTAAAAATTGGGCAAACTGTATTAGATTTAGAATTTGAGCGCTCTAGTGGAGCAACTGCCTGTCGAGTTATGCGGAAACGCGGCAATTTACGAGTTGTCATTGAAGCTTGATAGCCAGGGAGAACTATTGTAGAGACGCGCCATGGCGCGTCTCTACTCGTCCGACTCCTAATTGGGTTTCAAGACTCCATTATGAGTGAGCGATCGCGGCAATTTAGGACAAAACTGAAAACCCGGTGACATCTGGGATTTCCACTGCGCGATCGTTTCTGAACTGGGAATCGCGTAAAATGTGGTATTCCCTTCAACGGTTCTCAACCGTTGACTATACAGATGCAGCAATTCCCCTGCTGGACTCTTCGGCGGATAAAACTCACCAATCCAACCCTTATACGCCCAAACTGCACAACCCAGTAAAAAATTCATGGTTCCTGTTTCTTTGGCTACATCTACTATGAACAATGAACCATCAACAATCAACCATGAACCTGCAACGGTTAGTCATCTCACCCACGCAACGACAAAACCAACAGATTCTCCTCACCGAAAGCCAACAGCATTATCTGGTGCGAGTCTTGCGACTGACTGAAGGCGATCGCTTTATTGCCATGGATGGAGAGGGAAACTGGTGGTTGAGTGAGTTAATGGCGAACCTAACCCAAGCGACAATTATTGAATCGATCCCCATCCAAACCGAATTACCTTGTGCAATTACCCTAATCGCTGCGATGCCCAAGGGGAGTGGATTTGAGGATATTATCTCCGCTGCAACCGAACTCGGTGTAACCGATATCATACCAATTAAGAGCGATCGCACAATTCTCAATCCCAGTCCCCGTAAACTGGAACGCTGGCGACGTATCGCCCAAGAAGCCGCTGAACAATCGGAACGTCAGATTGTACCCACAATTATTGATCCCTTGGACTTTACCTCAGCGATTAAACAAGCTATCGACTCCACCACCCACTGCTATATTTGTGTCGCACGGGGTAACGTTCCTCATCTGTTAAATTGCTTACCTAAGTTAGAGGTTATTGATCCTGGAGATGGGCAAGATAAGGGAGATGAGGGCGGGTTTAGCACCATTAGGGTGACAACAAACGATAATAGTGAAACCCGCCCCTACATTCAAAACCCGGTTCCAGATGAACGCAGCGAAGGGTCAAAACGCTCTATTATCGCCATTGCAACAGGACCCGAAGGCGGCTGGACACCCCAAGAAATCGAACAAGCGATCGCGGCTGGATTTCAACCTGTTTCCCTCGGACATAGAATTTTACGCGCTGTTACCGCCCCGCTTATGGCTCTTTCGTTAATTGCTGCTAGTTTAGAAACACCAAAGCGATAATTTTTGACATAAGACATAAGACATAAGCTGCTCGGCATTTAAACCTTAATATCAGTAATAGCGAAATCCCTGTAGTGCGTTAAGCGAAGCCATGCCGCAGGCTTTGCATCTTGCTCGCTACCCATTCCCAATTTAAATGCATGACAGCTTAAGACATAAGACATAAGACATAAGACTAAATTATGCTTGACCAAGTTATTAATGCCTTTAAACAAAAAGACTACCGCACAGCGGCTCGGTTACTCAAACAATTAGCCAAGGAAGATCCTAATAACCCGTGGGTGCGACTCTATATCGGACGTTTACACGAAGCCACAGGTAAGCTAGACGCCGCAGAAACGGCTTACCGCAAGTTACTTAAAAATACAACGCATCCTAAAGTTATGACCCAAGCGCGTCAGGGATTGGGGCGTTTAGAAGCCATGGAACAAGAAAAACGCCGCCAAGCCTTAGCTCAAGCCACGGCTGACCCGGAAAATACTCAATTTGGTATTTTAGTCCTAGAACCCATTGAACTCGAAGCCAAACCCACAGCCGCCCAAACCTTGGCAAAGATTATGCAAATCGATCCCTATACCGCCCGCCTACAACTCCCGACGCGGGGATGGCGGTTGTATCGAGTTGGACCCATTGGCGAATTAAAATTTTATGCGTCATCCCTCAAGCAGGGTTCAGTTCCTTGTTTTTGGGCAATTTTGGCGGAGATTCAATCCCTCAATGTGTTTAGGGTTCATTATTTTTCCCAAGTTAGTTCTCAGGAAGCCACCGTTGTCTGCGAAAATGATCAAGGTCAACTAGGTTCTCTCCCCTTTCAGTGGTCAGAAGTGAGTCAACGGGTAGAGGGACGCTTACCTATTTTTGAACAAGTGGTGGATGTTGACGCTCGTGGTAAATTACAGCGTAAGACTCAAACCCAAGACTACGCCCAGTTTTGCGACTTGCATTTACTGACGAGAAAAACTATCCTGCGTTTATGCGATCGCGATTATCAATTTCAGCAGGGAATTGAGTTATTCCCCCAGCCAAAAAATCACCCAACTCAGGGAAAATCCCCGTCTCCCCTAAGCCAGACAACTAATCGAATCAACTGGAATAACCTGCGGGATTTTCTCAACCGCCAACTTTCTCAAACTCCAGTTTGGTCAGATTTCACCAATTTTGCTGAAACGGCTCTCGATTACAAAGAAATGCTGACTCGTTTACCCGCTCACATTGACTTGTTTCGACGTCAAGAAAGCCTATGGGATTCTGCTTTTGAACTATACAGTGGACTGGTTTTTCTGAAAAATAATTAGGGTCTGCTGAATCAGTTTTGTGGTGAGGGGAGGGAATAGGGAACAATTGTAGAGACGCGCCATGGCGCGTCTCTACATCGACACCTTATGAGCGAGGAGGTTGCACCTGACGTGCCATCTCTAGGAAATTATTCATAGAAGGACCTGGACGCCGCCGACTACTATTGGTTTTGAGTGGCAATAAGTTGTTTGGTGCAAAGGTGACTCCCGGTTGAGGCTCGGCTTTGCCATTGCTAGCCGCTGCTGGCGTCGCTTGGGGTGCAGCTTTTTGCGGTTTTGCTGCTGGTGCTTTAGCCGCTTTCGCTGCTGGCTTCTTCGCTGCTGGCTTTTTCGCTTCTGCTTCTGGAGCTTTGGTTGCTTTAGCGGGTTCCGGTTTCTTTGCTTCCGGTTCCGATTTAACCGCCCCCACATCGTCTAGTTCCAAAAAGTAGTCTTTACTTTTTTTGCTTTTCGGAGCTTCTGACGATTTGTCTTTAGATTTTAAAAAACCGAACATTTAGCGATACTCCTGTCTCTTAGAGAAAACTTAACAAATTTGCCAAAGAAAGATAGATGAAAACAAACGATGTCAACGTCTGCCATTTCTGATTGTACAGGCAAAATGCTACCTAAATCAGTTTTGTTAGCTTTTTGGCTTTGGGCTGAACGATTCCAACCACTTAGCTTAGACTCATAAGCAGCTAAGACTTTTTGGGTCTTATGGCTACTCGATGGGAATTGACTTGTCTGGCAATTGAAGGGTCTGATTTGCCTCGTAATTCAAAGGCTTTTTATTCAGGCTTTTTTAGATAGACGAACGTTATATCGTCTTCTATCATTTTGACTTAACGCCCTTGTTCCACCTAGCTTCAATTGATCATCCAAACTCCAGTAGAGAGGTCAATAACTATTTTTAGTTTACCGTTTGATGGTACTTTTTCGCTAACTCAAATACGGCTTTTGATGACTTGACAGCAATCGATAAGGCATAAGCTGATCCCGATTCTTCCGGGATAACGCTGCTCTATACATCACATCGCCGTCAGATTAGAATTATGAGTTTTTAGAGCAATTATTGCAAGGTTTCGCTAAATTTATTTACAAAAATTCACAATCAGACGAGAACAAATACTCGACTACCCCGATACTCGTCGGATAAGCTCTAATTTAATTTTTTCTTCCCCAGCTTCTCCCTTACTTTTGGTCTTCTCTCCGAACCTCTCTCCAAACCTCTCTCCGAACCTCTCCCGACGCCTCTCCTACAAGGAGAGGGAAGCGGAATATATTTTTTTATTTGGAGAGGTTTTGAATTCTCCCCCTTCCATGCAATAAAAGCGAAGCATCCTATGGCTTCTCCAGGTTTTCTTAACTGAGTCGCATTGTCTACTACCGCCAAATGGCATCGGCTACCCGACAGACATCATACATTGCAGAAACATCGTGAACCCGGAGAATATCAGATCCTGCCGCAATCGCCGCACAGCAAGCCGCCGCCGTTCCCCAGACTCGTTGCTTGGGGTCAGGTTGGTTAAGAATGTGACCGATAAAACGTTTGCGAGACACGCCGACTAAAATAGGCACACCGAGGGAACAAAAAGCAGCAAGTTGTCGCAGGAGTTGTATATTTTGCTCAGCGGTTTTGGCGAACCCAATCCCCGGATCAATGATCAAGCGCGATCGCACAATTCCCGCGTTGATAGCCACCTGAATTTGACCCTCTAGAAACTCGTATATTTCGCCGATGAGGTCATGATAATCGGTCAGCTTTTGCATAGTTTGGGGGGTTCCCCGGATATGCATCAAAATGATTGGCACACCCAATTGGGCAACCACAGGAAACATATCCGGGTCAAACGTGCCACCAGAAATATCATTGACAATATCCGCCCCCACCGCCACCGCTGCTTTCGCGACAGAGGCTCTCGTGGTATCCACCGAGATCGGAACAGACAGCGAGGAACGTACCGCCTTGACCACAGGGAGTACACGCTGGAGTTCTGCGGCTTCCGAAATCTCCTCAGCCCCCGGTCGGGTTGATTGTCCGCCGATGTCCAGAATATCCACACCCGCCTCGACCAGCCGTTGAGCTTGTGCCAAAGCTGCTGCTGGGGTATTAAACTCCCCCCCATCACTAAAACTATCCGGCGTCACATTTAAAACGCCCATGAGGTAGGTACGTTCTCCCCAACAGAAAGAACGTTCTCGGATGGTTAGTTGTCCTTTGTCATTCGTCATTTGTCCTTTGTCATTCGTCTTATGTCATACTCGCTTCCCGAAAAGAAGCAAGCTACGTCATCTATCGATTTTTTTCAACAAACGACCCATGAACTATCAACCATCAACAATGAACCATCAACAATGAACTACTGATAATTGACAATTCGGGCAAACCCCCCAGGATCAAGACTGGCTCCGCCAACTAGCACCCCATCAATTTCAGGTTGCGCCATAATCTGATCAATATTCGCCGGCTTGACCGAACCCCCGTATTGAATTGGCACATCCGCAACTTTCAGTTGAGAGCGAATCAAACCCATGATCCGATTGGCTTCTGTAGCTTCACAGGTATCCCCTGTGCCAATTGCCCAGATCGGTTCATACGCGATCACCAGTTGCTGCTGATCCACATCCACCAAGCCTTCTACAAGTTGCTGGCTGATGTGAGATTCCGCTTCTCCAGCATCCCGTTGTTGCTTTGTTTCACCAACACAAAGAATCGGAATTAACCCGTGACGCTGGGCGGCGAGGAGGCGCTGGTTCACGGTTTTGTCCGTTTCACCAAAGTACTGACGTCGCTCACTGTGACCGACAACCACATAACGTAAACCGAGTTCGGTCAACATCGGACCCGAAATTTCCCCGGTGAAAGCGCCTTCATCTGCCCAGTGGATATTCTGCGCCCCGAGCTGCACCCGGCTATTGTGCAGATTTTTGGACATTACTCCCAAGTCTGTAAAGGGAACACACAGAACAACTTCCCGCTCTGGGGGCGTTTGCTCCAGCTTGGGCATAAATTCTTGCAAAAACTCAGAGGACTCCCTTTGAGTTTTGAACATTTTCCAGTTACCGGCAATTACTATTTTTCGCACAGCTTAAATAAAATCGTCTCAATCTTGATGCATCCTTCAGTTTATAGCCTTGAGGCGCAATTGACAGACTCAAGTTAGCTGTTTTAGGGCGACAATCCTTGCCTAACTCCTACTGCATCAATGGTCTAGCGATCGCGCCATGGCTTGTAGAGACGCGCCATGGCGCGTCTCTACAAGCTGTGGCAAACTATGAGCAGGCGCGTCTGGAGGGGGGTAGGGACGGATTTTACCGATAACTTGACTAAACCCGCCCTTCTAAGCTGGAGAAGTAGGAGGAATATTCAACAACCCCAACCGACTTCGTTGAGGTTGGGGATTGCCGGACAAACGGCAATTTAAACCGTTGAATACCGCATTGAGTCTCGGTTTGGCACAGACACCCGGATACTTCCCTAGTCCGGATCAAATCTAAAGCCTTTTGTCGGGCTGTTGTAAGACAAGACATCTTAACCGAGATGGCGGGAAGGGACTAAACACTTTCACTCGTGAGGATTATCTCCATGCTACGAGTACCAGTTCTATCAAAGAGAAGATTCAATAACCGTAAACAGGGTAGACTACCTCCCTCTATTCGAGCCAACAGGCAGTTGGAGTTACGAGTAGTCAAACAACTAGTCTCACGAGGTTTTTGATGAGAACAATGTTTGGCTGGGCTTTTGTGGGATTGGCAATTTCTGGCGGTTTTACGTCAGATCTTGCCTTTCAAGCTCAGAACTATAATTCTATTCCAGTTTCTGAAGCGGCAAATCGTGCTGAGGATGCTTCTAGAGGAGGGGAAGTCTGTACAGAAGCCCCTTGCTACGTCTGGGAAACAGAGGACGAGGAACTGATAGATTATTCTGACTTGTCACCGGATGTAGAACACCTCTCTCTTACCAGAAAAGAGGCTTTGATTTTCCCCCCTTCCCAGACGTTACTGACCGATACTTCAAATGTTACCGTCTCAGCATCGATGAATCCTGTATCAGACGAGAGGGAACAGTTCCAGCAGATCATGGACTGGGCAATTGCCCAGCACCTGCATGAGCAACCGATGACGGATACTATACAGGCGATCGCACACCGATTTGTGGGGACACCCTATAAGGCAGGCTTATTAGACCAATCGCCAAACGAAACCTTGGTGGTAACGCTTCAGGCATTTGACTGTGTGCTATTTGTGGAAACGGTACTCGCGATCGCACGAACTCTAGCGCAACAGGATTATTCCTATCCCACCTTTGTTAATCATCTTCGCGATCAGCGTTATCAGAATGGTCAACTCAATGGTTATTGTAGCCGTTTGCATTATTTCTCCGCTTGGATTGATGACAACGAGAAACGGGGAACCGTAGAAAATATTACCCAGGCGCTGGGAGGAATCCCCTTAAATAAGCGGCTTAATTTTATGAGTACCCATCGACAGCGTTATCCCCAACTGGTTAATAATCAGGCAAATTACCAGTGTATTTTAGAGATGGAAGATCAGCTTAATGCTGTTCCCTTAAACTATATTCCCACCGCTAAGATTCACCACAGCTATGATCAGCTACAATCTGGAGATATTATTGGCATTGCTACAACTATTGCAGGATTAGATGTCACCCATACCGGATTCATTGATCGCCAGCCAGATGGTAGAATTCGTTTGATTCATGCCTCACCCGCTGGAGAGGTGACGATTTCCCAAGATTTACAGCAGTATGTAGGCAAGATCAAGAACGCGATCGGTATTTTAGTCGTTCGTCCGATTGGCGTTAGTGAGTGAGTGCGTTGACCTCTCCCTGGTAAGCTGTCATGCATTTAAATTGGGTATTAGTAGCGAACAAGATGTAAAGCCTGCGGCATGGCTTCGCTAAACGCACTACAAGCATTTCGCCATTGTTAAGGTTAAGATTTAAATGCCGAACAGCTTATGCATACCAGGGATTCTAAAAGACTACTTCGAGACGGATTTAAATACCGCCTCTTCGTGTTGTCTTAGAAAACCTTTCCGATTGTTAAATAGGATATTACTTGTGTGGATATCTACATTCTTGCCTTGTTGATCATTGGCTTACTGCTCCTGTTGGTCACAATGGGTTCAGGCTGGATTAAGCGATTACCTCTTTCTTACGCTCTCATTTACTTAGTTGTGGGAATTTTTCTCGGACCCTATGGGACTAATCTGATTCAACTTCAGCCCCAAACCGAATTTTTGGAGCGCATCACCGAATTTGTTGTGATTGTCTCTCTGTTTAGTTGCGGCTTAAAAATGAATCGCCCTCTGAGACTAAGAGCTTGGAATTCAACAATTCGGCTTATCGCTTTTCTAATGCCGATTTCAATCTTTGCCATAGCAGCAATTAGCCATTGGTTATTGAATCTGAACTGGGGAGCGGCTGTTTTGTTGGGGGCAATTCTCGCACCAACTGACCCCGTATTGGCATCCGAAGTCCAATTGGCACATATAGGAGATAGAGATGAGTTGCGATTTGGTCTGACTTCTGAAGGGGGATTGAACGATGCGTTAGCCTTTCCTTTTGTCTATTTTGGAATTCATTGGTTAGAAAACAATAATTGGCAAAGTTGGTTAAAGCAATGGATTGTTGTTGATTTGATTTGGGCGATCGCGGCTGGAATTGCCATGGGTATTTTGGTCGGTAATGGAGTGATGTGGATTAAGCAGCAGCTCCAAAAGTTTCGACCCATTGATGTATTAATGGAGGACTTTATTGGTCTTAGTATTATCTTAATCACCTATGCACTGACAGAACTGATTAACGGTTATGGATTTTTATCGGTGTTTGTTGCTGGGTTAATGGTACAGCGTATTTCTCCTAACCATAATCGGCGACTTTCGCAACTGGAATTCACCGAAAAACTTGAAAAGCTGATGGAAGTGGGAACTATTCTCCTGTTAGGTTCCCTCCTACGAATTGAGCCAATTCTCAAATTTGGTGGTGAAGCCCTTCTCATCGCCGGGTTATTAATTTTTGCCATCCGACCTTTAGGCGCTTGGATTAGCACCACCAACTTAGGTTTTGCCAAGTTACCTCGCTCACAGTTTCACCCCACAACCCGCTGGTTATTTGGTTGGTTTGGCGTTCGAGGAGTCGGCTCTCTCTACTATCTTTCCTATTCTCTTGGTAAGAGTTTAGAGGGAGAATTGGGTGAAAGAATTGCTTGGATAACGTCCATAACTGTTGTACTATCTATCATCATACATGGAATTAGTGCGACTCCTTTAATGAAGTGGTATGAGAAAGCTGATCAGGAAAGAACCCATAATGCATGACCTAAAAAAAGAGGTTACAGATATTTTTGAGAGACACATTATTTATGTAGAGACGCGCCATGGCGCGTCTCTACAATGGTGCTGATCAGGGGCAACTGTCATTGTTTTGGATATCTGATAACTTTGGGTAAGGTAAATTTTGGCGAGCAAAGGCTTGCTTGGCACGGCGAATCAGATCGGTTTTATAGATAAATTCATCGCGGGCATCCATTGGGTAAGACCGCAGCTTGAACTGAGTACCCCACATTTGTTCTTGCATGATAACTACAATGGGAAGCTTTAGCTGCGTATATTTGCTACTGTAAGCTGCCTGATACAGAATCTGGATGACTTGTTCAGCATCTACAGTATGAGCAAAATAAAAGTCAGTGAGAACCTGAGCTTCTAGCTCTCCGCTGTTGGCATTGGAGACAGCTTCAGTCCAGGTTTTGTTGTGGGGAATAGTGACAATGTTATCGTCAGGAGTCTGGAGTCGAATTCCACGCAAACCATAACCCACCACTTCACCGTAATGATTTTCAATTTGAATGCGATCGCCCACTCGATAGGGAGCTTCAAACAGTGCAACTACTCCGGCAATAATCGAACTCACGTAATCCTTAAAGGCAAATCCCAGGGCAATAGCGATCGTGCCTGTCAATGCGAGGAGGTTCTCCTGAGACAAGTTCAGAAACAGATTCAGGAGATAGGAAAACGTTAGGATCAAAATCAACCCTTTCAAAAAGGGCAAAGATTGTTTGATCAATAATCGAAAGCGGCGGGGAACTCGTTCTGAACTCCAACTGGTGAGCGACTGAATGACAAATATGCTCCCATAAGCGATCAAAATAGTGACGAGAGAACGAAAAATTTTTTGCAGCGTAATATTGGTAAGAACTCGTTGCGGTAAGGTTTCCGATGCCTCGATTTGTGCCAACAACGCCGGCATTGCCTGAACAAAACTGATCAGATCAAAACCCGATACACTCATGGTTAATCCTCGCCAACAAAAAAGTTATTATTCGTCAATTCAATCTTCAGCTTGGCATAATGGGCAGCACGTACTGATAGCATGCCATTGCTGCTAGCTAGTACCCCGGCTCGCAATAACCCCTGAATCCGAGCTTGGATTTGGCTTTCGGGTTCACCCAAGCTCAGGGCAAGATGGACATGGCTCATCTGCCCATGAATTAGCAACGAATGAAGTAAATAGCGGTCAATCCCCGTTAATGGTGGCAAACTAGGCAATGTGGGTTTAGTTTGACGTAAGGTAAAACGGGTTTTGCTGGTTGTCGCTGTCTCGCTCAAGTTCAATTGAGATAAATTAACATCCTCTAGTTGATCGCGCTTGATTCGTAAGCTATTTAGCCATACGCCAAAGGCAATACTACTGACACCAGAGGATTGACTGGCAAGAGTTCTCCAATATGCCTGACCAAGATTATCTTCTGAGTCTTCTATCGCTTCTGGTTCAACCATGGTTTTGGCAATCGGGTTTAACCAGGTTTGAATCATCGCTCCATCTAGTTCCGGTAACGGTTTGACCTCGCTAAAATAGGCGCTAATCTGGCACACAAAATCCAGAAAATCCCAAGCCCAATGGTTACATCCTATAACCCAAAAGCAATTGCGATTATGCATGACCATGTCTCGTAAGTATTCAATGCTATTCCAACCCCCAATACAACGCAGAAAACATTGATCCAGACAGGGAATCATCATCAATGTTTTTCGATCAGCCAGGGAGTCTGCCTCAAGCAGATCGCCTATATCCTTAGGGTTTTTAATATCAATCTGTGAGTAGGCTTGCAGGGCTTGCTGAATTTCTTGAGACATGATTAATGGATCATGAGGACGCATTCGCCAAGGTAGAGGTGTGAATACCTCTACGGGGGGATTGTGCCAGGTTTGCAGACTATCGCTCAAAATTTTGGCAATTGGTTCTACGGGGCTGCCCAAAATGATCAAACTATTGGCGACATCCAGGTGACTTTGCCAGTTTTCAACCCCAGCGGTGATCGCCTCTTGCACTGCGGTTTGATAGATCTGAGAACAGGGGAGTGCCTGAATTTTTTGCCCCAGTTGAGTCTGAATCCCATCGGGCAACTCAACCTCTTCATCCTCGATTGCTACTGCTGCTTGCGCCTGGGTAAACCACGACTGGAACTTTTGCCGAATTGAGTGAACTAAAGAATGAGTCATCAGGTTTCTCCAGTAGGTAGGCACAATAAAAGTCAGACGGTGGAAATCATTCTTTCAGTTCTGGTAAATTGAGTTAATGAAATAACAATACGAACAATCGCTGTTGTCAAAAAGGAAACGGCGGAAGAACTAACTGATGTTTCTGCACTGAGTAATATTCCGAAAATTAACCATTAAATTTTGCATTGAGCTGAAATGGTAGCTATAGATAGTTAAATGTTACCTAACCATTTAAGCCACTGATCGTAATCGCGCTAGTTGACTACACTGCGATCGCTACTGGCTCCTCCGTCCACAAACAGAGGCGGGTGCTGAAAGTCATCAATCTGATGATATCAAAGTCCTATGCGATCGCCAACAGTGCCATCAATGTCAACCGCACTCCAAGCAGGCGATCATTATGGTGTTCGTTAGATTGAAGAACCACCGATTGCTAGTGTTTCGATAGCGGACAAAGATGAAATCAACTTTATGTGCTAATACAGAGGAAGATACAACTAGGCGTATCACTGATTAAGCCAAACCCGGATCGCTAAAGTCAAACTATCATACCCACGATGCAACCTGACTTACAGGGACTAAAAATCACCAAAGGAGAACTCAAACATTTGAGTGGAGTAAGTGTTGATACTGTCCTGAAACCACCGACTCTGCCCAAATTCGTCGCGGAGATTACTAAAACCCTTTTGATTATTATCCTGATTAGTTTAACAGGGTTTGTACTTCTCCAGGTTTTTCCGGAACATATTAAGTTGTTAATTGCTATCCCTTCCATTCTTGCCATCACCTTATTCTTCAACGATATTCGCAAAATTGCCATTAGCCGTAAATGCAAGAATTTAATCCGACTGTTTGAAGATGTCAACCGATTTAATCGAGTGATTCAAGCCATTAATATTAATGACAAAATTGAAGCCGTTGGCAATCCGGGTGTGGCGTTAACAAATCGCGGACAAGTTATTCAGGCACTTCGGCTAACCCGTGACGATATTATTCGAGCCTTAAAAACTGAGCGAATTCTGAGGGAAAATGACAAGTTTATCAAATGCAATTCTGAATTGTTTGATAATAACCTCATGGCATTGACAGCGTTACAAGTTAGCGACCAAGCAACGGAACACGGGCGTTTACTCAATGAGGCATTACAGATTGTTGTAGATGTGCAACAGGAAATGAGAGCGTTACAAAATCGACACTCCTAACATGGCATGAATTTTAAAATGGAAGTCTCTATTCTTTTTAACATAAGACATAAGACATAAGAAAATTAAGACTTTTTCCACGCATACCCTAATAACCAAAACAAAACTGTAGCAATGAGGGCGACGGCGGTAGCTATGGGCGAATTAGAGATAGTAATTACCACACAGATAATGGCAGTGAGTAGGAGTAGTACTTGTAGAACTAATATTAGCGGTCGCTTGCCGATAAATTTGGGACTCTGAAACGCGGTGGGACTTTTTAATTGTAACCACCAATAGACAAGTTGTAATGACTTATTCACAAATTGATAACTTAAAAGCCCTTGAAGTTTCTTTGCACGTTCTTTTCCTAGAGTCGTAATCATAATATCTCGCAGGATTAAAGCCGCACGAGTAGCAAGATTTGCCAGCACAATTCCGGGAATATCTTTTAAAATAGATTCTTTACCAATCCGGTATTGATTGCGAAAGAAGTCTTCTTTGGCTTGGGGAGAGAATCTACCAATCGCATCTTTGGCTAATTTTGCCGCCGCTAGAGTATTCACCGTTTTCTCAAAATAACCTG
This sequence comes from Coleofasciculus chthonoplastes PCC 7420, assembly GCF_000155555.1. Taxonomy (GTDB): domain Bacteria; phylum Cyanobacteriota; class Cyanobacteriia; order Cyanobacteriales; family Coleofasciculaceae; genus Coleofasciculus; species Coleofasciculus chthonoplastes_A. The sequence goes on along the minus strand of NZ_DS989863.1, from coordinate 108,888 downwards.
GAACGGGTTGATAGCTGGGTGGTTGATCACCGAGTTGAGCAAGTAATCGTTCCACATCATCAGGATCAGTGGGTTTAACCCGTTGGCGATTCCAGGTTAGTTGTTCGCTGATTTCATCTTCAATCACTGTTTCTAAGTCGGTCATTAAAATTGAGCGATGACCTTCTAATACCAGATCGTCTAAGATAATATGCATCGCTGCATCAGACAGATCTGGATCAGCTAATAAGCGAAGATGGGATTTGAGTTTCTGACGAGTGTTGGCTGTGGAATCGGGGAAACAGTCTTGAACCAGTTGTTCTAAGTATTCATCTTCTGTACATCCTTGTGCTTGGGTTTGTCGCGCCAAGAAAATTGGAAAATTTTGCAATGATTCACGAGTCACTAAGGCTTCAACAAGACGATTGAGTCCATCCAATCGCCCCCACAACATATCATTGGAACGCCAGGATTTCTTAAAAAATCCGCCAAAAGCTTGTAAGGTATCCCCAGCCAATTTATCATCTAAGGTTTTTCCCTTCCCTAACCCTAGCTGAGCATCATCTGGACTAAAGCGAATTGTTTCAATTATATCTTTTTCAGAAAAATTGGTTAAATATTCAAAGGGATAGAGTACCTGATCTAAGTAACCAAACTGTTGGTAACGATTGAGAATATCCTCATAATCGTTGAGGTTACTGGTTTGAATTAACCGTTCTGATGCCTGATTAATTTGATGGAGAATGGAGCAAAACAGTTGACTACAGTTTTCGGGATCGCTATTCTGGTATTTTTGATCCGACCAAATATGGTTTAACAGTGATGGATCATCATCAAGTTGGCGAATTTTTTGATGGAATTGGGCAATAATACTAGAAATTTGTTTTTGGGGTAACCAGTTAATCTGTTTGTCTTGAAGCTGGTTTAACTCTACTCCTAACTGTTCCGCAGCGGTGGGTAATGTCTTAAAAAAGTTGGCGGGAACGAACTCTAGGCGATTTTGGTCTAAGCCGGATGGAGACAGGTCATTTAAACCATCCGCATCAAAGAAAAAGCGGTGCAAACGCAAGAGACGATCATAAACTTGCTTGCGCCACTGCTGTTGAAATTTCGGATCAGAATTTTCTAAACTTTGCTCCAGTAAACTGTAAAAAGATTCACTAACTTGCGGATGACTGAGTAATATATCTAAACTAAAGCGGATTACTTCTAGCAGTTTAAGTTGTCGATTTAACCGACTGACAAGTAATCGCTGCTTATTATATTCATCGATTTCGGTTGTTTTCTCAAGCTGCTGAAATAGCTTATCAATAATATAGAAATGCTTCCTCAACGCATAGTCTATATCCAGATTACGAATATGCTGACTAGCTTGTTGAAGAATTATATCTTTATCTTGACTGTCGGTCGGGCTGGTGATATCCGCAATTAACCGTTGTCCGGTTTTCTCTAAAATGACTTTTTTATCAGTCCCTGAAGCCGTGGTTTGCTGTTGATCCATGCGTAAAATCAGGGGGAGGATGCGATCGCGCAAACCAATCAGGCGGCTGCGGAGGTAAATCTCTTCACTAACGGTAATTTTGTGGGAAATACCAGGCGTTGATGGATCGGGTACTTCCACACTAGCGAGTAGGCTGTTATAGCGGCTGATTTTATCGTTGTGGGCTTGGATTAACTCCAAATCGTTGCTAATGCTTTCATACGTCGGGAGTCCAACTAACGCATCCTGAAGCACGTCCCAAGTGCTAGGCTTCGCCATGGAATTAAAGTTAGGATTTGCCAAGAAGCGATCGGGATTGGGATCAATATAAATCAGCTTGCGATCAACGGGACGGTTAGCGGTGCGAAAATAGATATCTTTAATTGTGTAACTAAAGGGTCGATTATCTAACACGCCACCATCAATAAAATGGAGTTGATAACCCTCTGGCGGTCGTTGTTCGGGTAAATCACGGTTCTCCAATTGTCCCCATTGAATCAGTCGCTGATCCACGTCATTTGAATCTTCTTTTAAACCCACATTAACTGATGGAAATGCCACCGGAAAGCATGAGGTAATTCGGCAAAGTTTTGCCAGAGATTGATAGGTTTGTTCTGGCGTCCGACTTAAATCCGCTGGGTCACTATCCGGATTAAAGGGTTCGTGACGTCCCTGACGATGCTTGAGGTGAAAAATCTGGCGGTGATTTTTAACTTCAATGACTCGACCTGTATCATCAAATAGCTGGTAAATTTGTCCCAGGATGTCAGTTCCGGTGACAAATAAATCGAGTTCATTCAACTCAGATACCCACTCCCCATCTGGCGCATCCGTGCGATTATAAATGCCTTTTTCAAACGCTTCGGCTAGGGCTGTTTGATAATACCCAGCACCATCCAAAACCGAATCCTGTTGGGTTTCCTGGGTTGAGGGGTGATGCATTAATTCGCGGATATTCCCACTCTCACGCCAAATTTGCCCAAATTCTTTAAAGTCAACAATGGTGTCTTTAGTGCTATTGGCAAGGGCGTAACTCAGTAACACGCCATTAATACCGCCGGCTGAGGTTCCGGAGAGGATATCCACCACAATATCCGAATCTGTTAGGGCTTTAATCAGCTTATAGATACCTCGACCCCGTACCGCATTATAGAATTCGCGGCAGATGCCATTCATATAGATGGCGAGAGAAACACCACCATACACGACGAGTCCTAAGCGATGTTCGCGACGAAATTCAGGTTTTCGGAGGGGGTGACTAGGGGTAGGCATCGTGCGATCGCGGGTTTAGGTGAGTGGTACAAAAGTGTTTGACCGGGATAAGCTGTAATGCATTTAAATTGGGTATTAGTAGCGAGCAAGATGCAAAGCCTGCGGCATGGCTTCGCTTAACGCACTACAGCAAGGATTGCGCCATTATTGATATTAAGGTTTAAATGCCGAATAGCTTACTTCCTAATTCATACCATAAAAGTTAACGGCTGAGAACTCGCTTACCTTAAACAGCAAGTTCTATTTACTTAAGCTGTTTCCTTTTGTCCAAAGTCCAGTTGCTGGTTGAGATAAAACTTAAACTTCTGGCGTAATTGTTCAACACTCATATTCTGTGTCCAATATTCTACCAAAGCGTGACCAAATGCCCAGGCATTGCGATCAGGTGAAGATGAATTGTCCAGCAATAATGACCACAGCGATCGCAAGTCGAATGGCATCTGAGTATCCTCTGCACTCAGCAAGGAGAATAAGTCATACGCCATCTGTAATTTGCCAATGACTACGGGTAACTGTTCGACGGGAATTTGTTCAGCCAGGGCAAAGGCTAGCGTGGGAGATCCGGTTGTTACTGTGGATACAAACTGTAGCACCGGACTTTTCAGAAACGCTGCCAACCCCTGAGTCGTTGCCATCTGAAACGTATAGTGGTCAATAATTTTAGCCGCCTCCGCTGTACGGGCTTCTCGGTTTCGCAAAAAGCGGGCAAGACGCAGTTGTTTGGCAGGTGCGATCGTGTCAACTAATGCTAACGATAGCGCTTCGATATTCCAAGGGGTGCGCCCGGTGTTCCAATCCGCCGTCACCACAGGTAACACGATATCACACCATTCCCCTAAACTTTCGGCGCGATATTCTGTCGCTTCCCGAATCGCTTTTTCTTTGGTTCGTTCCCCCCATTGCCAATCATAAGGGGGTTGCCATTCCCGAATCGGGCGCAGGCGATCGACTTGGGTGACGATTGTAATGGCGGGTAAGTCTTCAATATCTGCTTGGATTTCCTTGAGAAACTCCGCATCAACATGTAGCGCCGGATCGAGGGCGGGGGTTACCAGTAGCAGTAAATCGGCGTTCGTGGCATAATCGAGTACCAAGTCCCGCAAATCGGATCGGTTGACTTGTTCATATCCCGGCGTATCCCACAGCGTCAGGGTTTCTCCAGTTGGAGTTTGCCAGTGGTAATTCTGGATGCGATCGGTACTGGGTAAGACATCGACTTCGGCTCGTTCTGCCTGAAATAATGTATTAATTAGGCTACTTTTACCCGATCCAGTACGCCCCACCAGCAAAATACTCACAGGTTTTTGTTCAACCGCTTCTACCGGTTCAGCTTGTTCGAGGATATCGCGCAGGGTTTTGGTTTTTACCTGGGGGAGTTGCGGTTTGGGTGGGGAAACGGTTGTTGAACCCGGTGGGGTACTTCCACTATAAAGCGCGATCGCTTGTCGAGATAAATTCTTTAACGCTGCTTCGCGCAGCATCTGTGCCAAATTCATCAACAGTTGCTGGGTAGCTTGGTTACTCGAACGCTTACTCGCTTGTTTGGCTAGCGCCGCCACCGGATTGACTACCCACTGCGCCCAACTCCACGCTTGCCAGAGTTTGCGGGCGGAGGGTTCGAGTTTCTGGTAGACTTCGTAGGCTTGCAATCCTTGTCCCACTGTCACCTGACTCAACGCTGGCGATAACTTCTGCATCCACTGATCTAAGTCATCCACCGTCCCCCGAATCAGCCCATAAGCTTGGGGAATGTAGATATTGAGTAAGGGATATTTCGCCGCCGGCTGATAGATATGGGCGATGGCGATCACAAGTTCCTGACATCGTTGCCAAAAGGTTTGCCAGTCTTCCCAGATGGGCGGATCATCCTGTGCTTTTTTCAGCACCGTTTGCAGGGCGGCTTCGGCGTTTTGAGTCGCCTCATCTGTGGCGGGTAAGGCAGTTGTTTCCTCTGTGGTAGCCTCGAGTTGATCGCGAACCTCCGCTACTGCTGCTTCTACCTGATCGACTGTTGTCCGCGTCCATTTTACTAGCAACCAACGCCAACCCGCGAAGATCAGGATAAAGATACCCCAGATCCAATTAATTCCCCACTCGTGGATTTGCCAACCCGCAGATAAGAGTAAGAAGATAATCATGGACGCGATCGGCATTGCCAATACGATCCACTGCCACCATTTTAATCGCACCATTGTCTGATACCTGCCACACAAAAGCCTCCGTTATCGCTATCGTAATTCAATTGACAACCAATGTAGGGGTTTGGTTACCAAACCCTACTGTTACTGTTACCAAACCCTACTGTTAAGGATTTTCATCCCCTTCCGGAAGCGGTTCGGGAAAATCAGGTGTCTCGTTATTATCGGGGGATGCGGTTGGTGCAGGTGTAGGCTGTTCGCTTAATGTGGCAAGTTGCTTGACTTGATCTTTGTACTCCTGCGGTGCGAGAGACACTGCTGTGGTAAATAGAGGCTTGGCTTCTTCGGTTTTCCCTTGTTGGCGGAGAATTAGGGCTTTAGCCAATACCGGGCGAAAATCTTGGGGATTTTCTTCGATCAGTTCATCATAAATGGTGAGGGTTTCGGTAAAGCGCTGTTGACTCAGGTAAACTTCTCCTAACAACAATTTGACAGAACTCACATCCACTCTACCCGGTTGAGTCTGATTCTGTTGTCCAGCGTTTTTAATTGTCTCTTGCAATAAACCAATCGCTGCTTCTGGACGGTTTTGCTGAATATACAGGGCGGCTAATCCTTTTAAGGCATTGATATCTCCGGGTTGTGAGGCTAAAATTTGACGGTAAGCTTGGGCTGCACCTTCGCGATCGCCGGTTTGTTCTTTTGCCTGAGCTAGCAACACCCCATATTCGGGTTGGTCAGGATTTAGTTCAGCTAAGGTTTCTAACGGTGCGATCGCGCCTTCAACATCACCTAGGCGCAGTTTTGCCTCTAATAGTCCCCGCAACGCGGTTTGATTTTGCGGTTCTCGCTGTAAAACCAGTTCGTACCCTTTAGCTTGTTCTTCGAGTTGATCTTGCTGTTCTGTGGATAGGCTGGGTTGGGCATTCGGTGTGCTAACAGCAGACGGCTGATTGCTCTCTACAACACTCCTCAACAGCGGAATCGTCGATATACCCACAAATGCCAGCACGGCTAGCACTAACACGACTATCACCCAAACCCTGCGTTTTTGAGACACAAAAAACTCCTTGAACTCTACTGAACATTATGAACGCCTTGGCGTCGTTTGCGCCAATGGTTGCATTTTGATCGGAAAGCTAGCTTCTTCGAGAATTTGAGAATTTACACTCAGTTGTGGTTGATCGGCGTATATAGATAGGACAAGGAAGACAAGGACTAGAAAATAGTAGGTCTGAACGCCACAATCGATCCAGTCATGAATTATCTCAGTTAGGCGTTCTGCATTGGCTGCTGTTTTGGCTACGTTATTTAACTATTTTGATGCTCCAGCAATGTCAAGAATTTATCCACATTAAAGGGTTTGAGAATATGATCAATGCCTAACCCCCTAATTTTCATCAGATTAATTTGATCGGCACTAGCTGTAAGAAAGACAAATTTAGTGTCAGCCGTGCTAGGCTCTTGACGCAATGCCTCTAAAACGCCATAACCATCCAGTTTAGGCATCATCACATCACACAAAATTACATCCGGATGAAACTCTTTGGCTATTTCCACCCCAGCCTGACCATTGTCTGCTCCGATGGCATCAAATCCTTCAATTTCCAGTAGTTCTAAGAGATTATCTCGAATTAAGCTTTCGTCTTCAATCACTAAAATTTTTCTCATGGGAGATCCTCACGGTTTAATTTACATTTTGTCACAATTTTGCTCTACCTAACCGCCATCATCAGCGGTGATTTCTGCTATCTTAATCAAAATGAAACGATATCTGAACGTACTCCAGTTGTTCTGGAGGACTGCTCTCGCCGCTGAACTCGAGTATCGCCTCAACTTTCTGATTGCTGCCTTAAGCAGTCTCGGAAACTTAGTAGGCAGTTTATTTGGGTTATTTTTGTTTTACCGCACGGGCTACACCTTTCAGGGCTGGAGTTGGGAAGAAGCCTTGGTGATTCTGGGGATTTTTACCCTTCTCCAAGGGTTTGCGGCGACGCTGCTGAGTCCTAATCTCAATCGCATTGTCCAGCATGTCCAGCAGGGTACGCTTGACTTTATCTTACTTAAGCCGATTAGTTCCCAGTTTTGGCTGTCATCTCGTACCCTGTCGCCTTGGGGATTGCCTGATTTAATTTTTGCTGGAATCCTCCTAGCTTATGCAGGTAAACGCCTTAACATCAGTGGGGTTGATTACCTTTTGGGTGCTGTTCCCCTGGTGTTTGGTCTGATCAGTCTTTACAGCCTCTGGTTTATACTGGGAGCCACGAGTATTTGGTTTGTCAAAATTTATAATGTGACTGAAGTGCTGCGCGGGTTGTTGGAAGCAGGGCGTTTCCCGATGGTGGCTTATCCCACCGTTTATCGATTTTTCTTTACCTTTGTTGTCCCTGTGGCGTTCTTAACCACGATACCCGCCGAGGTAATATTAGGTCGCGGTGAGTTCGTCTGGGTGGTGGGTGCGGCGATTCTGGCATTAGGATTACTGGTAGTGTCCGGTATATTTTGGCGGTTTGCCTTGCGGTTTTATACCAGTGCGTCGAGTTAACCAGGGGGGACGTTCTGGGGTATCGGTTCCGGCGCGTTTTTCCCGAATTAAGGTTAACTGAGACAGTTGAGCGTCTTTATTGTAGAGTTGCACTAACCGTAGGCGGCGATTTCCAGCAATTAAGCCCAATTCAGCCCTAACCTCCAGTGCTAGAATCGACGGAGAGATGCTCCATTTCCAGGACGGTGGATTACCCGTTCAGGTCGTACTTCTCCCCGATGGCGCGTCTTCTAACTGTCCATTAACGATTAAATCCGGTCACAGTTTTGTCCTCGAAGTCGGTTGGTTAGTCGAACCCAACCTACGCCAACGACTGATTCGCCGCTATAGCGATCGCGGATCTTGGGTCAGTCTGACGTTAGTTAGAGAGCAACGAATAAAACGTTCCGGGTAAGCCATTATCAATTATTATCAAATACCCAGCATCACAACACCCAAAAGGGAGGGTTCATAATGTGGACAGTCTTGGCGAACTATATTCCCCATGGACATTGTTATCTTTGGCAGCCAGGACTGGTATGGCTTCATCTCTTGTCCGATTCGTTAACTGGACTAGCTTACTATTCGATTCCGGTAACCTTAGTTTACTTCGTCCGCAAGCGACAGGATCTGCCCTTTGACTGGATGTTTTGGTTATTTAGTGCCTTTATCTTAGCCTGTGGTACAACTCATATTATGGGCGTGTGGACGCTATGGCATCCCGATTACTGGCTGAGTGGAGTCATCAAAGCCATCACCGCGATCGTTTCCCTGGCTACAGCCGTACTGCTGGTGCAATTAATCCCCAAAGCCCTAGCATTACCCAGTCCGGCTCAACTCGCACAAGAAATCAGAGAACGCAAAACAGCAGAAACTGAATTACAGCATACTCTACAACGCCTCACCTTTCACGTAGAAAATTCTCCCTTGGCGGTGATTGAATGGGATAGTCACCATCGAGTGCAACGCTGGTCCCAACAGGCTGAACAAATCTTTGGCTGGAAAGCCGAGGAAGCCTTAGGTCGGCAGATTGATGAGTTGCAACTGGTATTTACTGAAGATAGGGATGCCGTTAATGTGGTGATGACGAATTTACTTGATGGTAGTACACCTCGCTCTATTTGTTGTAACCGTAACTACACCAAAGAGGGTTCAGTCATTGATTGTGAATGGTACAATTCAGCACTGCGCGATGACGCCGATAATTTAGTCTCAATTTTATCTTTGGCTCTCGATATTACCAGTCGCAAGCAAGCGGAAACGGCACTGAAGCAAGTCAATGTGGAATTAGAACATCGCGTTGAGGAACGAACCACCCAGCTACAGCAACTCAATCAACATTTAGAACAAGAACGCCAACAACTCCGACAAATTATTACCGTTGCACCCGTTGCCATGGCAATGTTTGATCGGCAAATGCGCTATCTGGCTCATTCTCAACAATGGCTTACTATTTATAGCTTAGATGAACAATCCCTGATCAATCGGTGTCACTATGATATATTCCCGGAGCTACCCGAACCATGGCGAGAAGCTCATCAACGGGCGTTACAGGGAGAGATTATTACCAAGAGTGAAGATGTCTGGCAACGGGCTGATGGTACGACAATTTATGAACATTGGGCGATTCATCCCTGGTATACCTCAACTGGGGATGTTGGCGGAATTGTACTTGCTTGTTTTCCGATTAATGAGTTAGTAGAAGCCCGAGACGCAGCTTTAGCAACAGCGCGGCTCAAGTCTAAATTTCTGGCAAATATGAGTCACGAAATCCGCACCCCGATCAACGGTGTTTTAGGGATGATGCGGTTACTATTGCAAACGGATCTGAACCCTCAACAACTGAATTACACGCGCACGATTGAAAGCTGTGCTAAACATTTGCTCACTGTCATTAATGATATTCTTGATGTTTCTAAACTCGAAGCCGGTAAAATGCTTTTGGAGCAGATCGACTTTAGCTTAGACAGTTGCCTGGATTCTGTGATTGATGTCTTAGCAGTACAGGCAGAGACAAAGGGGTTAGAATTAGCTATCCTGGTTGAATCGAATGTTCCGCGACAGTTACAGAGTGATCCGGGACGTTTACGTCAGATTTTGTTGAATTTGGTCGGTAATGCGATTAAGTTTACCGATGCAGGGGAAGTGGTGGTGCGGGTAGCGGTCAGTCGGCATCAGCCCACAGATACTTTATCTCAATCTTCAGTTACCTTGCGATTTTCCGTCACCGATACCGGAATTGGTATTAGCGCGGCTGATCAATCCAAATTGTTTCAAGCATTTTCCCAAGTCGAGGCTTCAACAACACGGCGCTATGGGGGAACGGGTTTGGGATTGGTGATTTGTCAGCAATTGGTTGAGTTGCTGGGGGGTAAAATTGGGGTTGAGAGTAAGGTGGGTCAAGGATCAACATTTTGGTTTACTGTACCCGTTAAGACGCAACCCTTACCACCCGCCCAAGCCGTTCCCTTAGCACTACGCCAGCTCAAACTCTTAGTCACCGCCAAAAATGCCACAACTCGCCAAACCGTGCGATCGCATCTGGAAGCCTGGGGGATGCAGATTGATGAAGCCACGGATAGTACCAGTACCATGGATGCTTTACGGAATGCGGTGAGCCGATGTCATCCTTATGATGTGGCGATTCTGGATTTGCAACTCCCTGGAAGTCAGGGGGAGTCGATTGTGCCGATGATTCGCTGTAATCCCAGTTTGGCGTCCACTAAATTGATTGTGATCACAACAATGCATCAGCTTGATACGGTGCAAGAGTTGGAATCGATGGAGATTTTGGGGTATCTGACTAAACCGATGAAAGCGTCACAGCTATGGGAGAGTTTATTGGCGGCGGTGACGCCTGAGGTAGATCTGGAGACTTGGCAAACCACTATCCATCAACCCACTCATCTGAATGATTCATCCCACTTGAAAATTTTACTGGTTGACGATCATCCCATCAATCAAACGGTGATCGTCAACCAGTTGCAAATGCTAGGGTATCAGCCTGAGTGCGCCAGTAACGGATCAGAGGCGTTGGCGAAATTACAAGCCCAGTCCTACGATATCGTGTTTATGGATTGTCAGATGCCTGTCTTGGATGGTTATGAAGCGACTCGTGAATTACGACGCCAAGAAGGGTCAAATCGGCATACGATTGTCATTGCTTTAACCGCTAGTGCCTTAGAGAGCGATCGCGAAAAATGTTTGGCGGTGGGGATGGATGACTTTCTCAGTAAACCCTTTGATCAAGATACCTTACAGGCAATGATCGAACGTTGGGCAAAGTCTGGGGGAGCTGGGGGAGCTGGGGGAGCTGGGGGAGCTGGGGGAGCTGGGGGAGCTGGGGGAGCTGGGGGAGCTGGGAAAGCTGGGGGAGCTGGGGGAGCTGGGGGAGCTGGGGGAGCTGGGGAAGCTGGGAAAGCTGGGGAAGCTGGGAAAGCTGGGGGAGCTGGGGGAGCTGGGGGAGCTGGGGGAGCTGGGGAAGCTGGGAAAGCTGGGGGAGCTGGGGGAGCTGGGGGAGCTGGGGAAGCAGAGGGAGCTGGGGAAGCTGGGGAAGCAGAAATTAATTCGAGTCCTTTGGCGTCTACAGGCTTCTACCTTGATCACACGTTGTTCGATACAAAACGTCTAGAGGTGATCTCTAGAGGTCAAATCATCCTGCAAAAGCAACTCATACAAGTCTTTATTAAACATGCTCAACCGGGACTTGAACAAATGTATCACGCTCTGGAGATGGAAGATTTCCAGATGCTTGAGCAACAAGCCCATCGGCTCAAGGGTACGAGTGCAAATATTGGTGTGCGACTCATTCCCCAAATTGCCGCCCAATTAGAACAACAGGCGCGGGAAAAAACCTTAGTCAAAGCAAATGAGCGGCTGGATTCCTTAAAACGACAATTAGAAAAAGTGCAAGCGTTTCTGCTGGAAACAGTAAATTTGAGGTAATCATTTTGTTGAATTTTACAGCCGTCGTTATCAACCCCGTACCTGTAGAGACGTAGCATGCTACGTCTCTACACGATTGGAAATTAACTCACCACCGACGGTTGTTTACTAAAGAACGCTTCGCGCACTTGTTGTGCCATTTGGGACGGTGTTAACCCTAAATCGGCTTTTGACTCATCAGGTTTAGCATGATCGACTAACTTATCCGGGACACCAAACCGCTTCACGGGTACCAAAACATTATTGTCCGATAACGCTTCCGTCACGGCTGACCCAAAACCGCCCATCAAGCAGCCTTCTTCTAAGGTAACCACCTTACCAATTCGCTGGGCTAGGGGCAGAATCAACTCCGTATCCAAAGGCTTGACAAAACGGGCATTAACCACAGTGGCTTCAATTCCGTGTTCGCTCAAAATCTCCGCCGTTTGCATCGCAGGATACACCATGGAACCATAGCCAATCAGCAGGATATCATCGCCATTGCGGAGAATTTCGCCTTTACCGATGGGTAGCCCATCCCATCCTTCTTCCATTAAGGGAACGCCATACCCATTCCCCCGTGGATAACGCATCGCAATCGGTCCTTCGGTGTAATTCACACCCGTTACCAGCATCCGTTGTAGTTCCGCTTCATCCTTAGGTGCCATAACCACTATGTTGGGAATGCAGCGTAGATAGGCAATATCATACATCCCTTGGTGGGTTGGACCATCGGCACCAACAATCCCGGCGCGATCTAAGCAGAAGAACACGGGTAGGTTTTGGATGCAGACATCGTGAATGATCTGGTCATACGCCCGTTGCAGGAAGGTGGAGTAAATCGCCGCTACAGGTCGCATTCCTTCGCAAGCCAGCCCTGCGGCTAGGGTAACGGCGTGCTGTTCGGCAATTCCCACATCGATGTATTGTTTGGGAAGTTTTTCCTGGAGTTTAGTTAACCCGGTTCCCGTCGCCATAGCTGCCGTAATGCCGATGATTTTGGGATTGTTTTCGGCTAATTTAACCAAAGTGTGGGCAAAGACTTTGGAATAGCCGGGGGGTTTCGGCTTGTTGGAGGGAATCGCTTTCCCGGTGGTTAAATCAAAGGGACTTTGGGCATGATAACCGACTTGGTCTTGTTCTGCGATCGCATAACCCTTACCTTTGGTCGTTACCACATGCACCAAGACGGGACCTGAGTATGTATGTGCTGATTTGAACGTGGTAATCAAGTCTTCTAAATTATGACCATCTACTGGTCCCATGTAGGTGAAGCCCAGTTCTTCCAACACCGCCCCAACTTTGGGTACAGCTAACCGCTTCATCCCCTCTTTCACCCGTTGTAATTCGGGAGTCAAGGATTCCCCAAACAAGGGAAAATGCTTGAACTGTTCCTCTAAATTATCCGCCAGGAACTGCATCGGCTTACTCAGGCGTACTCGGTTCAGAGACCGGGAAATCGCGCCCACGTTGGGCGAAATGGACATTTCATTATCATTCAGTACCACCAACAGCCGGGTATGGGGTAAATGTCCAGCATGGTTAATCGCTTCTAATGCCATACCCCCGGTTAAGGCACCATCACCAATCACCGCTGCTGTCTTGAAGTTTTCTCCTTTCGCATCACGCGCCAGCGCCATTCCCAGGGCGGCTGAAATACTGGTAGACGCATGACCCGCACCGAAGTGATCAAACTTATTCTCGCAACGCTTGAGGTAACCAGCAACCCCGTCCTTTTGCCGTAGGGTGTGGAAGTGATTATAGCGTCCCGTAATCATCTTATGGGGATAGGCTTGGTGACCGACATCCCAAATCACCTTATCCCGATCCAAATCGAGTGTCTGATATAATCCCAACGTCAGTTCGACAACCCCTAAGCCTGGACCTAAATGACCACCGCTTTTGGCTACCGTTTGCAGATGTCGTTCCCGAATTTGACGGGCAATTTCCTCCAGTTGACGGATCGACAAACCGTGTAGCTGGTTCGGATGGGTAATTTCGCTGATATGCATACCGCCGTAATCTTCTTTAAATCGCTACTGGATATTATTCGTCTGTTTGATAGTCTAAAGTATCTAACAATTTAGGGGTTAGGGGGAATGAAATTAACAAATCCCTAGATTATCTGGCGAAAACAGCTAAATCCGTGCGATTCTAGCTACTACTCAACCGTTGTCAGTGATGAAAATCACAATATATTGAAGTTTTACCCACCGAATGTCACCGCTTGGCTGTCCTTGGTTCAACCATTGGACAAATTCCTGATGACGTGTTTAAGCTAATTGTCTACCTCCTGGGGATCTTCTGCCACGATCGCTCGAGTGCAGCGCCAATTACTGGGAAGTGCGGAGGGCCATCCCATACGGAGAGCTTCGGGACAAATGCTGTGTATGGTAAGCTGACAGTCAATGAGCTGGAAGCCTTCCTTGTCCACCTGCTTCATTGCCTGTTTTAATATTGAATCATTCTTAAATTCAATCGTCTGGTTACACTGAATGCAAACTAGATGATGGTGATGATTCGGGAACGGTTGATTCAGTTCATAGTGTTTATGCCCTTCGGCTAACTCCAATTCTCGCAGGATACCCATGCGAGCCATCAACTTGACGCTGCGGTAAATTGTAGACAGGCTGATGGGTTCTCCCCGCTTGTCCAGCAAATGGAAGAGTTCCTCAGCGCTGAGATGGTTCCCTCGGGGAAGATTCTGAAAAACGTGGAGTATCGTTTCTCGCTGCGGCGTTAACCGCCAACCCCGGGAATTAAGTTCAGCTTTCAGCGAAGCGGCTGTATACGGAGGCATAATCACCCTCTCAAAAAAACCCGATTATTGACAATGATAGTCACTGATCGCACCTATTTGCAAGAAAATCGGTTAATTGAAAATTAATGTCAGTCGTTATTTGTCATTCGTCATTCGTCATTTGGTCAGGGCGGGTTTTGCAGCCACGCTAAGGAAAACCATCAATATTAGTCCCTAAACCCGCCCCTACACACAGATACACCATGGTACGTTTCTACATGAGTGTCCCCATCTTCCCCAGCTCCCCTCTCACCTCCTCACCTGAAGCTCCCCTTTTGCGATCGCTGGAAACTACAATTGAAATAGAGCGGTTTGGATAGCCGAACTCTCCTCTTAAGCCAGATTGCTGTCACTGAACCCAACAGCGCGGATTTTGATATGTCCAAATACGATTCCTATCTAAGATGTTCTTTTTGTGGTAAATCCTCAGAACAGGTTGGTAAATTGATTGCTGGTTCTAGCGTCTACATCTGTGATGAATGTGTGGAACTGTGCAACCAAATTTTAGAGGAAGAACTGCTGACATCTCACTCAGAAAGCCCAAATTATCCCCCCTTAACGGCTGAACCCCCTTACCAACAACCTGACTATTCTCCCCGTCGCCCCCAATATCACTTGCTCAAGCCCGTTGAAATTAAACAAGTGTTAGACAAGTATGTTATTGGTCAAGACCAAGCCAAAAAAGTCCTCTCCGTTGCGGTTTATAATCATTACAAGCGGCTTAACCTGGCTCAGGAGGATTATGACGCTAGTGGACTTGATGACAGCATTACCCTGCAAAAGTCTAACATCCTATTAATCGGTCCAACGGGTTGCGGTAAAACCCTTTTAGCTCAAACTCTCGCCAATCTGTTACAGGTTCCTTTTGCGATCGCGGATGCGACAACGCTAACAGAAGCGGGTTATGTCGGAGATGATGTTGAGAATATCCTGCTGCGACTGTTACAGATGGCGGACTTTGATATAGAAGCTGCCGAGCAAGGTATTGTTTATATTGATGAAATTGATAAAATTACTCGCAAGAGTGAAAAGTCCTCAATGACGCGGGATGTTTCCGGTGAGGGGGTTCAGCAAGCCTTGCTGAAGATTTTGGAAGGAACGGTGGTGAATGTACCGCCACAAGGAGGGCGCAAGCATCCCTATCAAGAGTTCATTCAATTAGATACGAGTAATATCCTGTTTATCTGTGGTGGGGCGTTTGTCGGGTTAGAGCAAATTATCGAACAACGCTTAGGGAAACGTTCGATAGGCTTCATTCAACCCAGTGAGACGCGATCGCCTCAACTGTCTTCGGCGGAATTGTCCAAACACTTGGAACCAGACGACTTAATCAAATTCGGGGTAATTCCGGAAATCATTGGGCGGTTACCTGTGATTACCGCCGTGGAACCCCTAGATGAAGACTCCTTAGTGGCAATCTTAACTAAACCTCGCAACGCCTTAGTAAAACAGTACCAAAAACTGCTGAACATGGATAACGTGCGCTTGGAATTTCACCCAGAAGCCCTACGTGCGATCGCCCAAGAAGCCTTTCGTCGCAAAACCGGGGCTAGGGCGCTGCGGGGGATTTTAGAAGAGGTGATGTTAGAAGTCATGTATGAGATTCCCTCACGCCAAGACATTACCCGTTGCGCCATTACCCGCGAGATGGTAGAAAAGCGATCGGCGGCGGAATTGTTAGTCCATCCCTCTTGGTTGCTTAATCCTGAATCAGCATGAGGATTCATGGCTTGACGGGGTGTCGGGTGTCGAGTGTTGGGTGTTGGGAAAGGTTGAAACTATTGCCCATTGCCCATTGCCCATTGCCTATTGCCTATTGCCTATTGCCTATTGCCTATTGCCTATTGCCTATTGCCTATTGCCTATTGCCTATTACCTATTGCCTATTGCCTCTCCCCACCACAAGCCTGATTCAGCAACCCCTATTTAACCCAGCCTTGAATTTCGGGAGAGGTGATACCCCGTTCTAACTTGGCGCATTCTTGTCTAGTGGCGTCTAAGAGATGTTGCATGGTGACGGGTTTACCTTCTTCGGCGGCAAAAAAGGCGGCATTCATGGCAATAGAACGGATATTTCCCCCGGTGGCTTGGAGTTTGCCGAGTTTCGCATAATCCAGTTTCCGAGTTGGGGTTTCTTTGGGGAAGATGCGTTCCCAAATTTTGGCACGGGATGCTGCATCAGGATAGGGGAATTTGACGATAAAGCGGATGCGGCGTAAAAAGGCTTGGTCTAGGGATTCTTTTAAATTGGTGGTGAGAATGGCTAATCCTTGATAGGCTTCCATCCGTTGGAGCAGATAGCTGACTTCTACATTAGCATGACGGTCATGGGAGTCTTTGACTTGGGTGCGTTTGCCAAAGATGGCGTCGGCTTCGTCAAAGAGGAGAATTGCCCCTCCGGTTTCGGCGGCGTCGAAGATACGGCGCAGATTTTTCTCGGTTTCGCCGATATATTTACTAATGACGGCAGATAGGTCAATTCGATATAAATCTAAGCGTAAGGCATTTGCCAAGACTTCTGCTGCCATGGTTTTCCCCGTACCACTTTGTCCGGCAAATAGGGCGCTAATCCCTAACCCCCGATTACTTTTCTGACCAAATCCCCATTCAGTATAGACTTTAACCCGTTGGCGCACCTGATTCACCATGTCTTTGAGGAGTTTAAGTTCGGGTTCTGGTAAAACAAAATCATCCCAAGTGGCGGTGGGTTCTAAGCGTTGTGCCAAATCTTCTAAACGGGGGCGGGATTGGATACGACAGATATCCCAGAGGTGGGTGGTGAGGGGGGAGAGGGGGAAAGCGGTGTCAGTGGTGGTGGGTTTTTTACGCCCCTTGGGTTTGGCTGGGGTTTGGAGTTGGGCGATATCCGAGTGGAAGGCGATACAGGCGGCTTGGATATCGGTTTCGGTGAGGTTGAATTGGGCGGCGAGGGCGGGGATTTCGCCGTTGAGTTGGGTGGTGATTTCCCCTAGGTGGGTGTGCCAGAGGTAGAGTTGTTCGAGATGGGTGAGGGAGGGGATATCGTAGGTGATGAAGGGGCGTTGGGCGGAGGGGAGGCGTTGGGGGGTGCTGATGATGAGGGGGGTGTGGATGGCTTTGAGGAAGTGGCAGAGTGCCTCTAAATGGGGGGTATGGCTGGTGTTGAAGTCTTGGCAATCGAGGAAGAGGATACTCTGGGTGAGGATGGCGTCTCTGTGCCAACGGCGGATGAGGTGAGAGACGTCTTGGAGAGAGGTGGGGAGGCGATGGGCTTCGAGGCGTTTGAGGGGGCGGTTGAGGAGGGAGGCGACGGTGGTGATGATGGCGGCGGCGGCGCTGGGGGTGGTGTTACACAGTTGGATGATGGGTAGGTTTGATTGTGGTGTGTCGAGGGTGTAGGGGCGGGTTTTACCCTTATCGTTTCCATTGTTCCCAGATGTCACTAAACCCGCCCCGACTAAGGGTTCAGCAAGAGAGTCCTGGCTATTAGGATTAGTCTGCCATAACTGGGTGATGCGATCGCTTATTTGTTGATGAGAGGGTTGCAGGGTAGGCGGAATCGGTGTGTCTAGGGGTTGAATCAGGTGCATCAACTGGGTGTCTTGATAGGGTTGACCCAATAAATACAGCAAAATACTATTATCCAGTTGCAGGGGGCTGATGGGAAGTGGTACTGAGGGTTCGGTGTTTACCAGTTGCCAATACTGTAGCGGGGATGTGGGGGAAAGGGCATTCATCGCCTCATCGCCCCCAAAGGAGACACCGGGATTGCCAAACAGGTTCAGGGCGAGGTTAAACGTGGGATAGGGGTACTGTTGGCTCCCTTGGGCTTCGATGCAGAGTTGGGGAAAGTAGGGAATTAAGGCAGATGCGGCGCATAAAAGTAGGGTGTTGCGTTCAAAGGGGGTGAGGTTGAAGGTGGTACACAGGTGGGTGAGGGCGAGGGGTGGGGAAGTGGTTTGGGTGGCGGTGTTGAGGAGGGTGTCGATATCGGGGAGGGGTTCGGGAGTGGGTTGGGAAATGGCGTTGAGGCGTTTTTCGATATGGGTGAGGGCGGTGTGGAGGGTGTGGGCGTTGGCGGGGTTGGCGATGGGGCGGGTGTACATTATTTTTTTAGTAAGATTAAATGGGTTAAGGGTTTTGGTTTTTATTATCAGGGATTTGGGGACAGGTGACTATAGAAATATGGATGGGAAGGGATAGAGTTTTTTAGGGGATTGGTGATGGTTGGTTGGGGGGTAAGGTAGCGGAGAATACAGGATTTTGGCGGCGGATGGTGTAGGGTTCCTTTTAGTTTTTAGTGTTGGGGTTGGTGTCTATCGGTGTCAAGGGTGGTGGAATGCTTTCTCATGGTGATTTCCCCTCTCCAGAAGCCTCTCTCTATCCCCCCTAGCCCTGCTTTGAAAGGGGGGAATGGGATGAGGGTGAAACCATTACCTGGATTGGTTTTTATCGTTATTTGTTTCCTATTCGAGCTTATGCCCCCTCTCCCCCAGCCCCTCTCCCACCAGGCTATGCATTACCCACATCTTTCTTAAACATTGTGCGATCGCGTTTTCAAGCCGTTAGTTAAAATGGAACTTAATAGCTAGGAGTGAAGTAACTGCCAGGTAGCAGCGATATCTTGTAGTCTCTGCCAACCGCGCCAAATAGTTTTGACTCCAGGTTCACCATCATGTTTACGCCCTAAGAAACCGCCGAGTTGAGCAATCCAACCAACGGCTTGCCGGAGAGAAGGAGGTTGTTGTGGAGGTATAGGTTGAGAGTGAATAGTACAATAGAGAGCTTGCCACTCATGGGTCTGTAAAACAGTATCGCAAGGTGTATCAGGACTAGAGCGAGCTTGATAAGTGAGCCACAATAAGCGCCAAGCAACAATGGAATAAGTAGCCAAAGCACACTCAATACGCTCTCGTGTTTCCAATTGTAGTTGTTCGAGGTGACAACCGCTTTTAAGAACGTAGTGATAGCGTTCAATCAGCCAGCGAAAAGAGTACCATCGTATACATTGGACAGCTTCATCAAAACTATTGACAGGTAGGGTGGTTAACAATAACCAGCAAATGGGTGTGGTATCCTTGGGTGGATGAGATTCAGTAGCTAATACCACTTGAAGAGTAACTGGAGACAGTTTAGCTCTTTGGAGATGATGGCGAGGTGGTTGTATCTCTAGGGTAGCAAAGCGAACGGTTAGGGTAGCTTGCCTCTGGGGTCGCTGACCGTTACGAGGTACAGTAATGGTGACCAATCCCGCAACTGGCGCTTGCTCAATGCTGGCGTGCAAATACTTGGCTTGATGGTCAACACGACGATTATGAGTACCTCGGATCAATAGATGCGATCGCCTTTGACGAGTCATGGCAAATAAATCGTAAATATCCGCTTCGCGATCGGCAATCGTCACCACCTCTATGTCTTCAGGTAAGGCTAACTCGGTCGCAACGGAAGCACTTAGCCAGCATTGACTTTCTTTGTCGGCAGTCTGCCTTTGACGACGAGTATGTCGCTTGCCTACCTCTTGTGGATTACGTGCCCACACTTGTTGGTGTAGTACTCCTAAGGGTACGCCCAAGGTACTCACCGCCAACACCGAATGAACTTTTAATCCCGTCACCATTGGCTTGCTACTAATCGGACCCATACCCTTCTTGCTCGGATGGTGAGTGAAGTTGAGATCCGTTGTGTCTTGTATTGCCAAGACAACACTATGCTCTTGTGACCGTTCCACAGTACTGATTTGATGAGACAAACGGATGTCATCGGGTTTGATGCGTGGTGATTTCCACAAGTTGTAGGTAGCTTTGGTTGCTGCCCAATTTCCACAAGCCGTTGGAATGCTTTCATTCGGCTGTGCGGCTAAGTCTTCGACAATTTTAACCAGGCGTTTATTTCGCCGAGCATCACCTAAGTTAGCGTACCGCAATTCTTGGGCTGCCCATCGAAGTTCTTTCATTTCTTTATTTTCAGATGCGAATGCCACAAGAAGGGATTATAATCTCTGGCTCCTGATACATCCAGTCAGGCAATCCCATCCCGTAACCCGATCGCATCTGTAAACCAGCAATTGTACTGACTTGGACTACACAATTGCGCTCAGTCCCGCCAGATCGTGACGCGATCGCACAATGTTTAAGAAAGATGTGGGTAATGCATAGCCCAAGCTTGGGAGAGGGGAGCAAGAGGGGAGTAAGAGAATCTGGTTCCCCTTCTCCCCACGGTCTGGAGTTGGGGTTAGGGGATGAGGGGGGAAATCATAATTGGACAGATGCTTCGTTTCGTTCCTCCGCTTCGCTGCGGACTGCACTCAGCATGACATATTTCACCGTTAACGGCTACGAGGGAATTCGCGGGCGTGATTGGATTGAAGAGAAGGGATGCGATCGCGTGTTGATTGGGTTGAATAGAAGGGATGCGATCGCGGGGTGATAATATTTGGGAATAGAGTGCGATCGCGGTTGGGTGAGGTTGAATAGAAGAGAGTGCGATCGCTTTTGGTAGGTTGAAGGAATAGAGTGCGATCTCGTTTGGGTGAGGTTGAAGGGAGAGAGTGCGATGCTATTTCATCCATCTGAGGGTTTCTGTGCGACACGCACTTTCCAGTATCCTGGTTCTCGGCTACAGTGCATCACCGCTACAATCAAAATATAATCGTCCTCGATAGTATATAAAATTCCATAAGGAAATTTGCGCGTCAGACATCGACGAATATCTTCGTCAACGACAGCCCAACGATCCGGTGACTCAACAATCCGAAAAATGGCATCCTCAACCGCATTAATAAAAGCCTTTGCTAATTCAACCCGACGCTGTGCATAAAACTCAACCGCTTCACCATATTCAGTTAAAGCGGCTGGATGAAAGACATATTTCATGACTCCAGAAGCCGTCTCACTTGAGCTAACGCTTCTTCTCCAGGAATCGGTTGAACTAAACCGCTGCGGATTTCATCTCTCCGCTTTTTCGCTTCCGTTACCCAAAGAGTTTGTAGTGTCTCATCTATATCATACTCAAGACTTTCAACTAGCTTTTCTGCCAACCACGCTCTCAATGCACTAGGCAATGATAAAGCTTCTTTCATTACCTTCTCGACAGAAGCCATAATTTCGTACAGGATAGTGATATTAAAAGTTTAGCACGAAAGCGGCTTGCTCTAGAACACAACCTAACTGTG
The DNA here is from genome assembly GCF_000155555.1 of Coleofasciculus chthonoplastes PCC 7420. Lineage (GTDB taxonomy): Bacteria > Cyanobacteriota > Cyanobacteriia > Cyanobacteriales > Coleofasciculaceae > Coleofasciculus > Coleofasciculus chthonoplastes_A. Next base: position 87,621 of record NZ_DS989863.1, on the reverse strand, counting down.
ATCAGATTGCCAGCATCCCTTCCCTACTCAGCCCATCATGGAGGCGAGAGAATGCGATCTGCGCTTCGTTATCGCCTTTGGGTGAGGTTGAAGGGAAAAACTGCGATCGCGTTTGGGTTGGGTTGAGGGAAGAGAGTGCGATCGCGTTTGGGTTGGGTTGAGGGGAGAGAGTGCGATCACATGGTAATAAGATTTAAGAATAGAGTGCGATCATGTGGTAATTCGGTTGAGGAGATGGGATGCATACGCGGGCGTGATCAGATTTAGGAATAGAGTGCGATCGCGTTTGGGTGAGGTTGAGGGGAGAGAGTGCGATCGCGCATGGAAACAAGCATAACATCCCCAAGCTGGCGAATAAAGCCAAAGTCCGGGGAGAATTGGCAAAGGTAGCATATTAGGAGTGCGATCGCCTTGGATTAAAGCATATACTGTTCGCGGTCATAATTGGACAGATGCTTCGTTTCGTTCCTCCGCTTCGCTGCGGACTGCACTCAGCATGACATATTTCACCGTTAACGGCTACGAGGGAATTCGCGGGCGTGATTGGATTGAATAGAAGGGATGCGATCGCGTTTGGGTGAGGTTGAAGGGAGAGAGTGCGATCGCCTTTGGGTGAGGTTGAAGGGAAAAGTGCGATCGCCTTTGGGTGAGGTTGAAGGGAGAGAGTGCCATTCGCGTTTGGGTGAGGTTGAAGGGAGGAAAGAATGCGATGCACTCATCAATTATGTAATTATTAAAGCAACAACGTAGAATCATACTATCCCTATAAATGGTATAAGTCCGAATATGGTTGCCTCTGTTATCATCAAACCTTCTACCCTAATGGGTAAAATTCAACTCCAGCGAATTGAAGAACATACGCTGTTTAAATTTACTGAAGATATGCAATCCCGAATGGAAGAACTACTCGACAAGAAAAAAAGTGATCGTCTAACCCTAGAAGAAATCAGCGAACTCGAAGCAATTGGCGAACTTGATCGCATTTTTACTCATATCAATGCTATGCTCCTCGCTCAAAAATGACCGTTAATGAGACAGTACGTCAACAAGTGCGAGAGAGAGCCAATGGATTGTGTGAATATTGTCATTCTCCCGAAAAGATTTGCACAACTCGTTTTACGATTGATCATATTGTACCCCGTTCTCTGAATGGTTCCGATCACTTGAATAACCTAGCTTTTGCTTGTCGCCGTTGCAACGAGCGTCGCTATAATTTCGTGGCTGGATACGATCAAATCACTGAAACGATTGTTCCTCTTTTTAACCCACGCCAGCAAAAATGGTCTGACCATTTTATCTGGAGTGCGGATGGGAAAGAAATCCTGGGAACAACGCCCATTGGTCGAGCAACGTGCGATCGGCTTGATCTCAATGATACCCGCTATCCAGAAGAGGAATCGATCCGAAGTGCGCGAGAATTATGGAAAAGAGTCGGTTTACATCCTCCCAAAACTGATCCAAGCCAATCCGCTTAAACAAGTGCGATCACATGGTAATAAGACTTAGGAATAGAGTGCGATCGCATGAATTTGGTTTGAGTGCGATCTCTCTTTTCGGCTACAATAAAACCAACGTTTTGTTCTGGAGGTGCTTTTCCTGACAGAACCTTTAGATGATGCTGCCATTGCAGAACTTTATCAAGCGATCGGTAATATTGTTGTCCGATTTCCCCTGCTTCATTGTCAAGACTGTGCCAGTACCCTCAAACGATGGCTCAAACAACGCCAAATTCCAGGAAAACTGTGGCGACTTTCAACTCGATACGACAATGAAGACTTTATCCTCAGCCAGCGCCAAGAACAGCAGGGGTGTTTTGAAACCATTACTGAAAACGGGATTCACTATGGTATTGAAGTCTATGGAAAAATATTTGATAATCTTTCACGAGAAGGGTTAACACCCGACGAGTGGGTCAAAGATTTTACCTCCTTATCTAACGAATTTGACGTGAAAGTGATTCAAGAGTTTTAAAGATACAATTAAAGGAAACTAATTGCCGTCATGAGTACATTATTTGACCTGATCGAGAAAATCCAAACCAAACCTGGATTATACCTGGGAACGGCCTCCATTACGAATTTGCG
>NZ_DS989863.1:0-83462 GCF_000155555.1 Coleofasciculus chthonoplastes PCC 7420 | reverse complement strand
ATGAAACGCATCAGCAAAGTCTAAACCATTTTCATGCCATTGAATAACTTGAGCAATCAAGCTAGCATTGCCAACATAAACAGTTGGCAAACCCAACAAGTTTCTCAACCCTTTGCAAATATCCGTTGGTTTAAACTTATAAGCAAAACGCAACACCCATTCGGTTTCCAGAATTACCGTATCTGGAATAACAACATTTGTATCAACCGCGATCGTGCCAGAACTCCTCTATCCCTTGGCGAATAGCATCATCCATATCTTCAAGACTTTTAGGCATAAACAGAATTATACACCCAAATAAACAATGGTAGGGGCTTGGTTACCAAGCCCCTCCAAAGGCGGGTTACTGTTCTTAAATTACGGAAGCTGAGAAATTGCTGCCTGTTGATAGTAGTGACTCAAAATCTGTTGATAGTTAACACCCTGTTGCGCTAAATTATGCGCCCCCCATTGACTTAATCCTAATCCGTGACCATAGCCGCGACCACTAACTTGAAAACTCCCACCCATATTACTCACCGTAAACAGTGTACTTTTCAGTCCCAGCGCCTTACGCATATCATTGCCACTAACCCGCTTACTCCCCCCTGTTCCTTTGACTCTCATGGTGACAACGCGCCCATGGGGAGTTGTCCGTTCTGGGGTCATAGAAGTGACGCGCCCAACTCCACCAATCCGGCGTCCTAATTCGCTACCGGAAAAGGTTTGAGTCCACTGAAAGACAGGTGCGCCCACATCATAATCGGGAACTCCTCGCAGATAGGCTAGGGGTTTACTCCAAATATCTTCCACATTTTCTGTATGTCCACCCGACGAGGAATGGAAAACGGATAGAATCACATCACCGCCGTAGGTCAAAATCTGTCCGGCTGTGGCGTTGACGGCGGTATGAGTGCTTTCGGCTTCAGTTTCCAGTCCTTTGTACACTTGCCACTTAACTGTATCACCGACATCGTAGACGCTATTCCCTGATTCAGCTCGTTTATAGAGGGCGTAGGTACGAGCCGCAACAGCTTGGGCTTTGAGGGATTCTTGGGGCCAACTCGGACTCATTTCTGAGCCAATCACGCTGTAGAGATATTGCTCAAAGTCCACATGATTAACCACCGTTAATCGTCCCCCCGTCGCTACTAATCGAGTCCGCCCCCGATACCAGCGATCGCCTATCCAAACCAAACCATCCTCAGTGGGTTCAATCCACAGTGATCCCGAACGCCAATTTCCTAACCGAACCTGACTTCCTCCAGATTGGGCGTCAAAACCATTCATCGGCGCCAGTTCTCCCACAGGTTGACCCGCGCTATCGCGAACAATGGCTTTGGTTGAACTTCCCACCTTAACGCGACTGACGCCTTCTTCAATCGCCACCCGTAATTCTGTTAGGGCTTGGGCGGGACTGACGACGATCATCCACAATAAAAAAGAGAGCCACCAATGACGCCCTCCAGAGCGAATCATTAACTTGAGCATATCTACCACAGTGAAGGGAAAACGTCTAGATCTCATCTGTAAAACTTCCTCATCCGAAGACTACTCTCGGTTTCATAATTAACAGAGATGGAATTGCCAATCTTGGTCATCGCTAGATTATTCCGTTCCCGATACTGGAACCAAGAATCCGCACGCTGATTTTTGCTCTGGCTAAGATTGCATCCCTTAAAAAGATTGACAGGCATATTTCTAACATGTTTCTTGCTCATCGGCTAGTGCGGGGCGATCCCAGCGGTATAATCTCCTGTCGGGAAAATCTCTCCCATCCCATTTCCTAGAATCCTAGTCCCTAGTTCCTGTTCCCTAGTTCCTGTTCCCTATTTTCTAATCATGGACAAACCAAACGAGTTGATTCAAACTCCCCAGCCCCCTCTGGTTGAACCCAAGATTCTCCAGCAACTCTCGGAAGAAGTGGTGCTTTCACCCTCTTATTTAGTGTTAATGGGCATGGCGGGCATTTTATCCGCCATTGCCTTGTTGACCAATTCGATTCCAATTCTGATTGGTTCGATGATTATTGCCCCTACTGGAAGAACGGGTAGAACCGGGTTGGTACAGTGTTGTGGTTGCTTTGGCAGCGGGGGTGTCTGGAACCATTGCTTTAGTGAAACAGAAAGTCGATACATTAGTGGGAACGGTTGCAGCTTTAGCATTAGTCCCGGCGGCAGCAGCGGCGGCGATCGCGTTTATGTCCCATGATCCGCTTCGGGGTGTTGGTGGCTTAGAGTTGCTGGCGATTAATGTTGGGTTAATTATCTTGGCAGGTATGATCACAGTGCTGATGATCGGATCTGAGCCGTCAAGTTAACGTCAAGGATTAAGATGATGCAGGCACTTGGGGATACAATTAGCTGGGCATTGGGACTCGAAGCCCCAACGCTCAATGTGTGGCAGATGGGATTACGGGCAGCAATTATCTATGGGGCGGCGTTGATCATGGTACGGGTGATTGGCGATCGCCGCTTTATCGGCAAACACGCGGCGATGGATGTGCTGCTGGGTGTGATTCTGGGGTCTACCTTGAGTCGTGCGATTAATGGGGCTGCGCCCTATTTTCCTACATTAGGCGCAGCGTTAGTTTTAGTGGGAATGCATGGGCTAGTGTCAGCACTGGCGTTTCATGTTGAGCGTTTTGATGTTTGGGTTAAGGGTAAGCCTCGGACATTAATTCGCGAGGGTCAAGTGAATCGCAAGGCGATGCGAAAAAGTCATATTAGTGACAGAGATTTAGAGTCATCGTTGCGTCTCAAGGGAAAAATCACTGAACCCATGCAGGTGGAAATTGCTCGTCTAGAAAGTAATGGTGACATCAGTGTCATGCCCAAACCTAAGCCACCGAGGGTGATCGAGGTGTCTGTGGAAGCGGGTGTGCAAACGGTGCGAATTGAGGTGGATTGAGCAGAATGGAGCTGGGGAAGCAGAGGGAGCAGAGGGAGCTGGGGAAGCAGAGGGAGCTGGGGAAGCAGAATGGAGCAGGGGGAGAGAATTTACAAATGACGAATGACCAATGACCAATGACCAATGACCAACGACAAACTGTAACATGAATAGGGGAGTCTGTTTACCGAGAGAGGTTCAAGGATCAAGTTTGTGCAAATTACATTTTTAGGAACCAGTTCCGGAGTACCCACGCGATCGCGCAATGTGTCCAGTGTGACGTTGCGTCTCCCTCAACGGGCAGAGTTTTGGCTGTTTGACTGTGGTGAAGGCACTCAGCATCAGCTTTTACGCAGTGAACTCAAAACCAGTCAACTTCGCCGCATTTTTATCACCCATTTGCACGGTGACCATATCTTTGGCTTAATGGGACTACTGGCTAGCTGTGGTTTAGCCGGTAATGTTGATCGGGTTGATATTTATGGTCCTCCCGGTCTTAATGAGTATTTAAAAGCGTGCGGCAAATACTCTCATACTCGTTTTTCATTCCCCACTCAGGTACACACCGTTAGCCCCGGCATTATTTACGAGGATGAGGAATATACGGTCATCTGTGGAGCGCTTAAGCATCGTGTGACGGCGTTTGGATATCGCATCGTTGAAAAAGATCGTCCGGGACGATTTGATGTGGAAAAAGCCAAGGCATTAAAGATTCCATCTGGACCAATTTATGGTCAACTTAAACGGGGAGAAACCGTCACCCTAGACGATGGACGTAAAATTCAGGGCAAAGACTTGTGTGGAGAACCCGAAATTGGGCGTAAATTTGTTTACTGTACGGATACGGTTTATTGTGATGGAGCAGTAGACCTTGCTCAGGATGCTGATGTGTTAATTCATGAAGCAACGTTTGCTCATCAGGATTCTCAACTGGCATTTGAACGGTTACATTCCACATCAACAATGGCAGCACAAGTGGCGTTAAGTGCTGGCGTTAAGCAGTTAATTATGACCCATTTTAGCCCGCGCTATGCACCCGGAAATAACATTGGGTTAGAGGATTTGCTTAAGGAAGCCCAAGCCATTTTCCCAAAAACAAAATTGGCGTATGATTTCTTCAGTTACGAAATACCCCGGCGTCGTGTCCCAGAGTTAGTGGTAGAGGGGAGATGAGGGGTGTGTAAGCTCAAGGGGCGGGTTAAGACAGCTAAAAAGGAGACAGGGTGTAGGGTGTAGGGTGTGGGGTGTAGGGTGTAGGGTGTGGGGTGTAGGGTGTGGGGTGTTGAGTGTGGGTAAATTCAGGAGGTTTACAATCAGGCGTGGGAGTTGGAAGAGAAGATTGCAGAGAATGTAGCGTAGTTATTGAAATTGTAGGAGAAACCATGAATATTAGTTTAAAACCGGAACATGAAGAATTTATTCAATCTCAAGTGGTAAGTGGAAGATTTGCCAATCAGGAGGAAGTAATTGATATGGCTTTTCGCTTGTTAAAAAAGCTTCAGGGTGAGTATGAACAATGGATAGAGGAAACGCGGAATAAAATTGATGTAGGGATTGCAGAACTTGATCGAGGGGAAGGATTAGATGGGGACACTGTTGTCGCGGTGATTTTAGAGAGATTTAAACAAGCCCGTCAAGAGATAGAATGAGTCGTTATCTGATTTCACCTTCTGCGAGTCGGGATTTGAATGCTATTGCTGACTATTTCTTGACTAGGAATGTGGACGCTGGAGAGAGGTTATTTCAGGAGTTCACTAAAAAGTGTCAATACATAGCACAATTTCCTAACTTAGGGAAAAGTTACAGTTATCTGCGACCTTCATTACGAGGGTTACCTTTAGATGGATATATTATTTTATATCGACTTGTTGAAGATGGGGTTGAAATTGTGCGGGTGGTGAGTGGTCGTCAAGATTTAGAATCCTTGTTTTCTGAGTCGGATGAAGAATGAGGCAAAAGGCAAGCTTTATGAGCTATTAAAGCTTATAGTTTAGCCCAGTCAGTACGAAAGATTCATTGTAAGTTAGGAGGGGGAATGCGAAAAGAACGAGTGCAATATACGTCGCCTTTGGATGCACTGATAGCCGTAGCCAAGCGACTCAGTTTGTATGAAAATCAGCAAAATATGGACTCTGAGGATTTTTTTGATCGCTATAGTAAAGCTCAGCTCTCAGATGCGGCAGTTTTTATTGAATGGGCGAATGATTATCGTCACTATTTAGGGTTACGCCAGGACTTAGAAAAGCAGTTGCAAAATGTTGCATAAAGCTCTGGTAGACTATCTAGAAAATGTAGGTTTAGTGAACTGCTCCGGTAGCCATCTCTAAAACTTTATGCGTAGAGACGTAGTTGTCTACGTCTCTACATCGGTCACATTTACCACATCATCACGGCTGTTTCTCCGGCGCGATCGCTATAGTAGAGACGGATACGTAAAACATATCGACGCCCCCGAAATAACCTGACCTTAATCTCAGCATTGTAGTCTTCACCACTATCGTCATCTCCGGTAAGATAACGAAGTTCACCGTCAACCTCTTCAAACAGAACCATAACTGTGTCTGATGTGCCAAACGTGCGAATCATATAGGATCGCGTCGCATTAGGTTCGATCCGGAAATTCATCTGTTCCCCTGGCGCGATGGTTAACGGAACCGATTGAAAGGGTTTTAATTCGGTGTAATCCTCCTCTTCTAAAAGTGGGTAAAACTGCTTAACCCAAGTCGTATCCCGTTCCGATAATCCAGGTTCTGGAGTTAACCCATTTTGATACTGTGGCGGTTCTTTGATTAAACCCGCACCAAAGGGATAGTGCATAACTGAGTTGGGGTCCCAGTTTGACCCTTGCACCATATCCGGGTTAATCTTGCGAATGATATTGTAATAGGTGGTTTCTCGATCCCAATTATTCGGAGGTGCAGCGAGTGAAGCGTAAACCGCTTCTTCGTCCCAAACAATTCCAGCATTAGGATTTTGGTGCTCGTGAGGAAGTCCGAGTGTATGACCAATCTCATGAATGGCGGTGTTAATTTCTCCCGGAAATCGGGTTAAATCCCAACCAAAATTCATGGTTCGCTCATCCCGCCCGATATTGAGAATATCTCTGCCAATATAAGACCAAGCGCCATCTCCACGCAGGAAACCAATCCGGATTTCTGCCTCATCTGGTAAATTGACTTCTTTAAATTCGAGACCCATTCCCACCTGTTTCCAGGTGTTAAAGGCTTGACGCACAACATTTTTTTCAGTCTCAGTGGTTGCCCACTCTGTTGGCTGATCGAAGAAATAATAATGTAAGATTGTGCCGTTTACCCATTTTTTATCCAGAAATTGGATCAGATTGGCACGATTGCGATCTACAATCTCTGACAAGTCACGCGGCGCTACTTCAGGGAGTGAGCAATAGGAATAGTTCCCTCCTTGATCAGCCGATATGGATGCCGCTGATTGCTCTTGTTCATTGAATGGGTTGGTATTTGATTGAACCATCAGAGTTCTCCTAATTTAATAATTTGTCATTTGTCATTCGTAGGATTTACGCAAAGGCTCTATATGTAGGGTGTGTTAGCGTAGCGTAACGCACCATTGCCACGATAGTTGGCGTAGCTGCGTAAGTCCTGATTCCCAAAGTCGGGGCGGGTTTAGTTACATCTCGGTGTAACCAAAAAGATAGTAGTGAAACCCGCCCCTACATAATCCTTACAGGTGTAGGTTTTTTATTTTAGGGTAGGGACAAGACAAGGATGACAAGGAAGGAAAGAAGACAAGGAGAAAAAACCGTACAGAATTGGGTTCGGTCAAGCTAACTGTAAAAAGCCGAAACGCCCTATTTTTCATTAAAACTCTTCCTTGTCTACGGTCGCTGAGCGAAGTCGAAGTGATGGTCATTCTGTCTTCTAAGTCTTACCTGAACCCCAATCTTAAAAAACCTACCCTTGTGAGCCTACATAATCTCCCCCATCTCCCAGACGTGCTATGGCAGGTCTCTACAAGCTTTTTCTATTCAGCTTTCTGCCTGCTTGCTGTATAATTATCCGTCTAATAGAGAACGAGTGTCTTTTGTGTCCATGCGTGGACCGAAACTCGTGACTAACTTTGCCGCCGCTTTAGATCCTAACTCTCCTGCTTGAGCATAACTCATACCATGAGTCAGTCCGTAAAGAACCGCGCCAGCATACATATCCCCTGCGCCAACGGTGTCAACTGCTTTAACGGGGACTGCATCAATCTCAATTATCTCTTGTCCATCAAAGATTACCGATCCTTTCGCTCCACGGGTAATCGCAAACCCCTTAGCCAACCCTTTCAAGTAATCAACAGCAACCGTGAGATCCTCAGTGTCCGCCATTTTTAGGGCTTCGCTTTCATTGGCAAAGAGGAAATCCACCCCTGAACCGATGATTTCCAGCAATCCATCTTTAAAGAACTTCACCATATTCAGATCAGACAGGGATAGGGCGATTTTTTGACCTGCGGCTTTGGCAAGATCTCTGGCTTGAATCGCCGCCGCTTTGCTAGCAGCACCCGTGACCAAATACCCTTCAATATAGGTATATTTGGACTGTGCGATCGCGTCAGGGACTAATTCCGCTTCTGAAAAGCTCGCCGAAATTCCCAGAAAGGTGTTCATCGTGCGATCGGCATCCGGCGTGACAAACACCAAGCATTTACCCGTAATTCCAGCTTCGGGGGCATGGTATTGCAGGTTTGTGTCAACATTAAAGCGGAGCAAATCTCCCAGGTAAACCTGTCCGTCTTCATCATTGGCGACTTTACAAGAATAGAACGCTTTACCCCCAAATTGGCTCAGGGCAATCATTGTATTTGCCGCCGATCCCCCACCGCCGCGCTTCATTGACTGACCCTCTAAGTGTTTCAGGATCTTGTGCTGGTGATCTTCTTCAATTAAAGTCATCACCCCTTTATCAATGCCCAGTTCTTGAAGTAGTTCTGGGGAAACTTCTAATTCAATGTCCAAAAGGGCATTACCGAGACCGTATACATCGTAGTGTTGAGTCATCTTGATTCGTGGCTAGATCCCTCGTCCATAATGGGTATGGGTTTCGCAGGAAAGCCAAGCTCCTAATTATAGTCCTGTTCAATCCAACTGCTATCCTATTGTGCCATCCTTTACCAGCTCAAGTGTGAGTCATGAACTTGATTTGAATAGGTTGTAGGTTGGGTTGACGCAAGGAAACCCAACGGAATCTAGGGCTAAGGTTCCCTGCTACAAGCCGAATCCAATTCATCAAATAAGGTGTGCCACGCCAGTAGGTTCTGATAGCAGCTACCTTGACAGGTTAGGACATTCTTTACTCCTCTCTCGCTCTACGCAAGCCTCACCAGTGAAGGCACTCTTAATTATGGCTGGTAATGTTCAATGATATTCGTGATTGCTATATATAACCCTAATAGGTTGACACTCCCCGCTCTAAAGACGCGGGGATTCTTGGTTCTCCGACCCGCCGTTAGACGACAGGATTGCTCCAATCGCCCAAGAGGGCAGATCTCCCCAAGCGTAGTTTCCGGCGTGCCCCGCCGTACTTAATCCTTTTTGCAGGATGTTTAGACTGGCTGCGATATCTCTGTCTTCAACGTATCCACAGTTTTCACAAACATGAGTCCGTTGGGACAGAGATTTTTTAACTCTATGGTGACACTTTGGACAATCAACAGAGGTATAGTGCGGGGGAACCGCTACCGTTACTTTCCCGTATTTATGTCCAAAGTATTCCAGCCATTGCCTGAAGGTAGACCAGCCTGCATCAGAGATGGATTTAGACAAGTGACGATTTCTTACCAACCCTTTCACATTTAAGTCTTCATAAGCTACCAAATCGTTAGATTGGATAACGGAATATGCAACTCGCTTGCAGTATTCTTTTCGCTGCCTACTTACTCTTAAATGCTTTCGAGCATATCGTTTTCTTGCCAAATGATAGTTTTTTGACTGTGGTTTGGCTCCCTTACGGTACTTTTTAGACTTTTGGCGATTAGCTCGATTGAGCTGTCTTTCCGATTTGCGGTAGAATTTTGGTGACTCCTCTGTATGACCATTGGAGTCAGCCAAAAAATACTTAATACCCAGATCCAACCCAACGACTCTGCCAGTGGGCTTAGTTTTTACTCGGACATCAGCTTTAACCGCAAATTGTACGTAATACCCGTCGGCACGTCTGACTAACCTTACTCGTTTGATTTGGTTGAGCTGATAGAAGTTTAGGTCATAAGTACCTTTGAGTTTAAGTCGCCCTATTCCTTTTTTGTCAGTGAAGGTGATGGCTTTCCGGTTCTCTGACAGCTTCCATCCTGATGTTTTGTACTCAACCGAACGGCAGTTTTTCTTAAACTTAGGAAAACCTTTGGGTCCTTTAACCTTTTTTCGACAATTTTCGTAGAAACGAGTAATCGCACTCCAGGCGCGATCAGCAGACGCTTGACGAGCTTGAGAGTTGAGTTGATCAGCAAAGCTAAACATGCAAGCCAATACACGGCAATACTTGCTGAGGTCATACTTATCAATACCTTGATTGTCCATCCAGTATCGCAAGCATTTGTTTCGGACAAACTGTGCTGTCCGAATTGCCTCATCGATTGCCGCATATTGAGTTGGTTTAGCTTTTACCTTGAACTCAAAAACTATCATCTTTCTTTTTGATGATTACGCTCCTATTTTAGCGTAAAATAATAGAAATGTGTTAAACTCTGGTGCGATCGCGCTAACCTCTAACCCCCCTTGGCACCATCCCCAACTGTTACCCCATCTAAATTACAGGTTAATCACAATCAAACCCATCATGGCGGATCTTCCCAACCAACCGTGGACAATTTCATCAGCCGATTTATTTAAGAAACTGGATGTTTCTGAGGATGACGGACTCTCGGACACCGAGGTGCAACAGCGACGGGAACAGTATGGCGCGAACCGTCTGCAAGAAGCCCAGCGTCGCGGACCTTTACAAATCCTGATCGAACAGTTCAAAAGTTTAGTCATTGGGATTCTCGCCATTGCCGCTATTCTATCCTTTGCCTTTGCTCAGTGGATTGAAGGGATTGCCATTGTTTTTGCCATCTTAATTAACGCCGCCATTGGCTTCTTCATAGAGTACCAAGCCGTGCGTTCCATGGAAGCCTTGCAAAACCTGAGTAGCACCGAAGCCAAAGTGCGTCGCCAAGGACAGATGCAGGAGATTGACGCGGAAAACTTGGTACCCGGAGACATGGTACTCCTGGAAAGCGGAGATCTGATTCCGGCAGATATGCGGCTGACGGAAACCTCGAAAATGCAGGTGAATGAGTCGTCCCTTACAGGTGAATCCGTCTCCGTTACCAAAACCACAGAACCGATAGAAGGAGATGTGGAACTTGCCGATCGCACCAATATGCTGTTCAAAGGGACAGCCCTAACTCGCGGTTCCGGGGAAGGGGTGGTTGTGGCAACAGGAATGCAGACTGAATTGGGTCACATTTCTAAATTAACCCAAGAAGCCAAAACCGAGGAAAGTACTCCCCTAGAAAAACGGCTGAATCAACTGGGACGCCGTTTGATTTGGGTCACTCTAGTTATTGTCGTCCTGATTGCCATTTCCGGCATTATTGTGGGCAAAGATATTCGCCTGATGGTGGAAACCTCCGTCGCCCTAGCTGTCGCCGCGATTCCCGAAGGACTACCGATTGTGGCAACGATTGCCCTAGCGCGAGGGATGTGGCGCATGGCAAAGCGGAACGCCCTAATTAATAAACTGGCGGCGGTGGAAACCCTAGGGGCGACTAGCATTATTTGTACGGATAAAACCGGAACCTTAACCGAAAATCGGATGACGGTGAGTCATATTGTCCTCGACTCCGGTGATGTTCAAATTAGTGGTGAGGGATTAGAACCAGAAGGAGAGTTCACCCAAGAGGATGAAACCCTGAACCCCTTAGAGCATGATAGTCTCCGCCCCGCCTTAGAAGTTGGCGTCTTATGTAATAATGCAGCATTACAACCGGAAGACTCTAATGAAAGTCGAGTTATCGGTGATCCGATGGAAGTGGCGCTGCTGATTGCGGGGGCAAAAGCGGATCTGCGGCGCGAAGAACTACTAGAAGAGATGCCCGAAGTGCGGGAAGAAGCGTTTGATCCCGACACTAAAATGATGGCGACGCTGCATAAAAGTAATGGTAATTATCGCTTTGCCGTCAAAGGCGCACCGGAATCTGTCCTAGAGGTGTGTACCCGTATCTTAACCCCAGACGGTGAAAAAGAACTCAGCGATCGCGACGCCTGGAAGCAACGCAGTAATGACCTCGCCGCGCAAGGGTTACGGATTCTGGCATTGGCACAAAAAACGGTGGAGAGTGAAGATGCTAAACCCTACGAAGATCTAACCTTTTTAGGCGTCGTGGGCTTACTTGATCCCCCCCGCCAAGAAGTACGGGCGGCAATTGAGGAATGTCAAAACGCGGGAATTCGGGTGATTATGGTGACAGGGGATCAACCCGTAACCGCCCGAAATATTGGTTTAGCCGTTGGGTTAACCGATGATGAACAAGCGGATGTGGTGCAGGGGAAAGACTTAAAAAGCCCCAAAGAATCCTCTTCGGAGGAACGTGAACGCTTAGTCAAAACCCCGATTTTTGCCCGGGTATCTCCAGAACAAAAATTGAACCTGATTACTTTGCACCAAGACACCGGGGCAATTGTGGCAATGACGGGGGATGGGGTCAATGATGCCCCCGCCCTCCAAAAAGCCGATATTGGTGTCGCCATGGGACAACGAGGCACCCAGGTGGCAAAAGAAGCGGCGGATATGGTGCTGCAAGATGACGCCTTTTCCACGATTGTCGCGGCAGTGGAACAGGGTCGAGCCATCTTTAACAATATTCGCAAATTCACGATTTTTCTGCTATCCGGGAATGTCGGTCAAATTATGGCAGTCACCGCTACCTCGTTAGTCAATGCGCCCTTACCCATCTTGCCTCTACAAATCTTATATCTGAATATCATTAACGATGTCTTCCCCGCCCTGGCGCTGGGTGTGGGTGAAGGATCTCCCACCCTCATGGAAGAACCCCCCCGTGATCCCAAGGAGTCGATTATCACCAAGCGTCACTGGGCAAGCATCGCGGGATATGGTGTAATCATAGCTGCCCCGGTTTTGGGTTCCTTTTACCTCGCCTTCAACTGGTTAGGACTAGAAAAAAATCAAGCAGTTACCATATCATTTCTCACCATCGCCTTTTCCCGACTATGGCACGTCTTCAATATGCGCGATCGCGGATCAGGTGTACTGGTTAACGAAGTCACCCGCAATAAATACGTCTGGGGTTCCCTGATCCTGTGTACTGGATTCCTCGCCGCTGCTATTTATCTCCCCATCCTCTCCGATATCCTGCAAACTCATGCCCCTAGCCTACAGGGTTGGTTACTCATCCTGGGAATGAGTTTAGTTCCCTTAGTCATTGGGCAGATTGGCAAATTAATCGCGGATCGAACGACAAATGACAAAGGACAAAAGACAAAGGACGATCCCCACCGTTAACTTTAATGTCCACCTACTTAAAAATGCCTCTTGAGGTAGATGCCAGCCCTAACGCTGCTATCCTAGGTTAAAGTGTTAACCCAGAACCTGAACAATCCTCAAAATAATCTGAAATTCATACAAATCGTTTTTCTGTCTTTACTGGAACATTCAGATAAAACTGGGAAATCAGGACATTAAATTGTCCCCAACCGTCACCTGAAACACAAGGAGAAGAGTATGCCCGACAATACAGTTTTCTTAGAAAAAGTCAAAAAGCAGGGTCAATTAGAAGACATTTACGACGCCCGTGATGTCACTGAAGTAGTGTTCCGCACCATGCGCGACTTAATGAACACAGACGCTTCAGATCGGGTCGAATCAGAATTGCGTCAAAACGATGGATCTGTACCGACTCCAGCCGAAGAACAGCAAAAAGAAATTGCCGATCTGTGGAAAGATACTAATCCCATTGTCAGCTTCCTGAGTCGGATTCGTCCCCCTCTCGAATTTGATGCTGATACCTTCTTGTTTAGAATCCGTCAAGAAGCCAGCTTACCCAAAGGAGTTAGCCCAGAAACGGTAGTAAAAGCCATTTTTTCTGCCACTAAAGATGAGTTGTCTGAGGAACGAGTCAAAGAAGTTGCTGAGTTTTTACCGCCTAAAATTAAACAAATGTGGCAGCAAGCGTAGTTAGTTATTTGTCATTAGTCCTTGGTCATTTGTCCTTTGCTTGTATGAATGTGTAGGGGCGGGTTTTAATAACGCTGCGGTTCCAACCACTAACTGACCTAAACCCGCCCCGACCAAGTCCGATAAGTTTTAAATATAGCAACCGCCATAGCGGTTAGGACACATCATTTATGTAGAGACGCGCCATGGCGCGTCTGGAACAATGGTGCCTTCGCTTATTCAGCAGACCCTATTTAAGCAGGGGTCAAATGCTGTGATGTCAATTACTGTCGCACATCGGTTACGCGCCAACTCAGCTTAAGATTGATCCAGAAATTCCACACTGTCACCGCCGCGATCGCGATTAACTTAGAAACATATTCATTGATGCCAAAGACATTAAACAATAAATTCACGAGTAACACATTGAGAATGAGTCCAGCTAAACAGATCCCATTAAACTTCAAAAATCGTTCAAACCACTGACGCAATCCCGGTTGATGTTGAGAAATATCGCCAAATGTCCATACATCATTCCACAAGAAATTGTTGAACATGGCGACTTCAGCCGATAGAGCCGCACTGAGCGTTAATCCCAATCCCAGTTTATTTCGCAGCAGATAAAAAATTGCAATATCGACAAAAACTCCACTGAAGCCGACTATACTAAAGCGAATAAATCGACCAATAGATCCTAGGGATAAACGCAAGCGCAGTAAGTGTTGTAAATACTCCACATACTGTTTCCACGTTACTTTACTTTCGCCCACTTGACGTTCTTGAAACACATACCCCACTTCCCCAATCTCAGGAATTTTACCTCGACCCAAGACTTCAATCAAAATTTTGTATCCCAGGGGATTTAAAGGGCGATCAACTAAACAGTTACGACGCACCATAAAATAACCACTCATCGGGTCAGAAACCCGACCGATAACTCCCGGTAAAAGAATTAACCCAATCGTCTGAGCGCCACGGGATAAAAAGCGGCGGATAATACTCCAATCATTCACACCACCACCTTCAACATGGCGACTCGCAACGGCTAAATCTGCGCCCCCTTGGATCTGACTCCATAGCTGCAATAACAGTTCGGGGGGATGCTGGAGATCCGCATCAATTACCCCCAAAACCTCTCCCCGCGCTACTTGCCATCCTCGAATTACAGCGGTAGATAATCCCCGTTCCTCAATTCGCCGCATCACTTTTAGCTGAGGATAATTTGTGAGTTCCTGCGCCACTTTCCAAGTGTCATCAGGACTATTGTCATCAACGACAATCAGTTCATAGTTCCCCGCCAGTTGCGAATCAAGTAATCGGCTCACTTGTTCGACAAGCTGGGCAAGATTTTTCGCTTCTTTATAAGTGGGAATAATCAGGGAAAATCGCAGGGGACGTTCTTCCGTTGTGGATAAGACAGTCGTTAAATCTGGAACCACAAAGGAACCAGACGGAACAGGTAAGAGGCAATTAGCTGAATTGACATTCATCGGCTGTTTTTCAAGTCGTCTCCAAGGAGATTAATCCCAAAAATAACTAAGGTCTAAATTTATCATTTATGTTTAATAATATCAGGAATTTTCGCCTCAACGATCGCACTTTTTTGAGAGTCTTTCCAGAGTTTTCCGATCACAAATGTGAAGGGTGAAAGTCGAATTCGCAGCCCCCCTTCCACAAAATAGAATGCTCCGCCCGCCGTCGTCATAAGCATATCAACTCCGTCGAAAGCACCATACCACTTAGGCAGTGTTAAAGCATGATCAGAGACAGCTTTTGAGCCAAGGTTCATCGCCACCAAGATCGGCGGCTCATCAGTCGTCCCATGAATGAGTACACACCAAAGACCATCCTTTCTCGAACACAGTAGGGTACGCTTCCCACTCTGAATTAAGCGACTTTTAAACCGAATTTCGGCAAGCTGGTGAATCAGCACAAAGGTCGAGTGGTTCCGGCTATATGGCTCGAAACTTTTTTGGTTAATTGGACCAAAATGCCACACACAAGCCGGGTTATCAAACATATCCTCCCTCACATAGCAATCATGACCAATCCAATCTCCTGTATCCTCTCGTTGATGCATGCCGAGCGCACCAGAAAATTCCTGCTCTGTTCCTTGATAAATTGAAGGGATTTGAGGTCCTAGAACCAAGCAAGCAATAGCAAAATGAAGACGGACGCGAGCCTCGTCTTGATTAGGGATACGACTCAAAAATTCGTGAAATATGCGAGTTGTGTCTTGGTTATCCAAGAACATAATATTGTTCCTCCAACCCGCATGATAGGGCTGTGATGGAGTCAGAATTCCACAAAAATATTCGGCAAAACCCCCTAGCCAGTTGGCATCAGCAAGAGAGTGCTTGACAATATAGTAGGTTGGATAATCTAGTAAATTTGAGAATTTGGCACTATTATATGCAATCAATTCTTCGTGGCTACTTCCAGCGTGTTCGGCGATCTGTAAAAACTGATGTTTACCCAGGTACTTAGCAAACCGTGATATTTCCTCAACGCAAGGTTCCCAAAAATCTAGACCAACATGACGGGCTGAATCGTATCGAAAGCCATCAATATCCGTTTGAGCAATCCAGTATTTCAAGTGTTGAATCAGCAGTTCGCGAACATAGCTTGTTTCTGTACGCCAATCTTCCAAGAAGCCAAAGAGTCTTTGATTCACCATATCGGTGTATTCCGGACCGTGAAACAGGGAGGTGTTGCGGACTTCTACCGGAAAAGGCATCACAGCGGTATCATCACCGTGTACATATTTGAATTCTCCACCAGGAGGACCTCCATATTCTTCCCACTGAATACTATCAGCGATGTGATTATTAACCACATCTAAAATTACAGCGATGTCAGCTTCATGGGCTTTAGCCACCAGTTCACGTAAACAGGCTAGTGTTCCTAGACGTGGCTCAACCATCAATAGGTTGATGGGATGATAGCCGTGGTATCCGTCAGCGGCGTTGACATACACAGGACTGAGAATAATGGCTCGTATTCCTAATGATTTTAAGTAGTTGATTTTCTCAATCACACCACGAATTGTGCCACCATGGCTAGCGTATGGACAAGACGGATCGTACTTGACCGCACCTAAACCCGTGCGATGGCGGTCTGAACCTCGAGCAAATCGATCAATGATTATCGAGTAAAACAGACGTGCATTCCAATCGGTAGGGCTAGGTGTCATGGCGACAACGGGCTTTGGTCCATACAACGGTTGATTGTCAACAAACCCAAGGAACACGGATGGGATCTCAGCCATTGACCGAGGCGCTTCATCGCAGACCAACAGAAAACGTGAGTGTTGACTGGTATGCTCATTACCGAACTTATCCAAATAACCCAGCCAGTATCGACATCCTCCCCCACTACTGATCGGTGGTAGGATGACTGAAAACATTTTGAACCCATTTTCGACAACGCTTTCCGTCTCGGCTGTAATTTGATGGGAATCGCAATATCCTTGTCCATCATTCAACTCATAGATGATTTGACCGCAATCTGGATGTTTATCAACAGCGACACCAAATCTGATGCGGATTTTTTCCTCACTCCTAAATACCCAAGTAAATGGTGCAGTACCGGGTTCAAGATTGACTTCACAGTATTCTTTAAAGTAGCGCATACAAGATCTGATGGATAACGTTGGGAATTTTTACCTCGTTGACTTGACTTCCTCTGTGACGGTGTGCTACGAATTCCGTCATTTTTGAAAATCGATGTCGAGTAGCAAATGAATAACATCATACGACAACAAGTGTGGCAAACGAAAGGTAAAACGCTTCAATGAGGGCGGCGTTGTTAAGACGATAAGTCATATAAGGTTTGTCCCTGTGTCACCAGCGCTCCCCAAGCTTGTCTCCCTGACTCTCCTAAACCTCTGATTGGTCTATTTGATTTGTGCAATTTAGAATAACTAAAAAAAACAAACTGTAGTTACTAAAAGCTAGCAATTACAAGAATTTTGCCAATCTATGTCAATCACCCAAAAACCTATTTGTTTGTACAAATCATTTAGACAAACCTTAAAAACAGCTTAATTTACAAAAATTTACATACAATTTTCGGTCTATGTCCGGCGGCTTGTGGCAAAATATAGCAAAGCTTAAATCGAATAAAATCACTCAAAAAGTGAGATTCAAATCAACAAGCCTTAAATCATAATGAGGAGGACATCAACGGTCGATACCAGGGGAATCTATCCCCAACCCAATACCCAGGCAAACTTACGTTTGTTTTGTTTTCCCTATGCCGGAGGTGCGGCTCGGATATTTCGGACATGGGGCGATAGCCTACCCAAAATGGTCGAGGTTTGTCCTGTGGAATTGCCAGGACGGGGAAAGCAGATCCGGTTAGCTCCTTTTACCCGATTACAACCCCTGGTTGAAGCACTTGCTCAAGCCCTACTTCCCCATCTAGATAAGCCCTTCGCCTTCTTTGGTCACAGTATGGGCGGATTGATCTGCTTTGAGCTGACCCGTCACCTGCGTCAACAGTACGGCTTGAATCCCGTTCACTTGTTTATCTCAGGTCGTCGCGCCCCGCACCTACCCGCTCGTCATTCACCCATTCACGGGCTACCCGATTCCAAGTTCCTGGACAGGTTACGCCGTTTAAATGGTACACCTCAAGCTGTGTTGGAGAATGCCGAACTGATGGAGTTGCTGCTTCCTATCCTGCGATCAGATTTTGAGGTGTTGGAAACATATATTTATACATCTGAGTCACCCCTGAATTGTCCTATTTCTGCTTTTTGTGGTTCAGATGATCCAGAAGCTCATCCGGATGAGGTGGGAGAGTGGCAGATGCAAACGCGGACTTCATTCTCATTAAATACACTGCCTGGAGATCACTTCTTTTTGCATTCCGCTGAACCGTCGCTGTTGAAAATTATTACCCAAAAATTGTTACATCATATTTCTATGATTGTCCATCAATAATTAATGGCTATGCCTTCAACCCAACAGAATCATGACCGAAAAGGAGATAAGAATGAATAGGGAAAACCAGGCTGATCAGGAAGACCGGGTAATTTACAAAGTTGTCAAGAATCACGAACATCAGTATTCTATTTTGCCCGCCGACTGGGAAAATCCTCTAGGTTGGTGGGATGGAGGCAAACGTGGTTTCCAGACGGAATGTCTGAGCTATATTCAGCAAGTCTGGACAGATATGCGCCCGAAAAGCCTACGCCAGAACATGGACGATTCTGTGAGCAAAGTCGTTTGACAGAACAGGTTTAATAGATGGAAAACCCACAATTATTAGCCAAGGTTAATCCCCCGAATTGGTTAAAATTTCTGGTAATAAGTTTGATTGCTATAGGTATTTTCTTTCGCTTTGCCCATATTGGACAAAAATTTTACTGGGGTGATGAATGTTTTACCTCCCTAGCGATTTCTGGTCACACACTAGCTGAGGTTCAACAGGAGATCTTTAATCATCAGACTCCCATTCCGGTTACGACTGTAGAAAAATATCAACATATTGATCCAGAGCGAACTGTGGCTGACACCGTGAACTACTTAATCACTTCAGATCCACAGCATCCGCCTTTGTATTATGCGACGGTGAGATTGTGGGCGCAAGTATTTGGGGATTCTCCTGTGGTTTTAAGGAGTTTATCAGCGCTTTTTAGTCTGTTAATATTTCCCAGTGTGTACTGGCTGTGTTTAGAGTTATTTGAATCTCCAGTTGTGGGATGGATAGCCATGGCATTAATGGCTGTTTCTCCCTTACAAGTCGTCTTTGCCCAAGAAGCACGCCAATACAGTCTTTGGATGGTAACGGTTCTTATCTCAAGTGCGGCTTTATTGCGAGCTATTCGTCGGGATAATAAATTGGGTTGGGCGGTGTATGCTCTTACGTTAACCTTGGGGTTATACACCCATTTGCTAACAGTTTTAGTCGTGACAGCATTCGGCATTTATGTTGTTATCAGTCAACGTCGCATCCAAACAATACTTAATTATATTATGAGTGCAGCCGCTGCTTTTTTGCTGTTTACCCCTTGGATAATTGTGTTTATAAATAACCTGGAAACAGCCTTACAACTAACATTTGGGTGGACGTTAAAAATAATAGATAATCCTTGGGATAGAATCGCTATTTTTTTGATGAGAGCCACCCGAACATTTTTTGATATTAATTTAGCTTCCGACTCTTTTTGGATTGAAACGGTTACTCAAGAAAGCCCTTTTGTGTATGGCATTTTTACATTGACATTAGCTTCAATTTTAATTGTTTTTTTGTCAATAATTTTTGCTAAAATTATACCCAAAAATGCGGGAACATTTCTCGTTTGCATGGCTAGCTTTACGGGAATATTTATACTAGCTTATGATCTGATTTTTGGCGGAATTCGCTCTCTTTTGATTCGTTACCAGTTACCCTTATGTTTAAGTCTAGAAATTGCTATTGCCTATGGAATAACGTTTTATGTTTTTGCCCCCAAAAGCCATGAAAAAATTGTTGGTGGAGTAATCATAGCCGGGTTAGTTATAGCCGGATTAGTTTCTGATGTCACGCTTTTTCAAGCCGAGAGTTGGTGGACACAAATAGAAGGAAAATACATTATGAACATCGCGCAAATAACTAATCAATCAGAGAGTCCTTTGTTGATTAGCAATAACTCGCCTCTAATGGTTGGAACAATCCTCGCCTTAAGTCATCGTTTAGAACCAAAAGTTCACTTACTTTCCCCCCTGGATAATCAGTTGATTAAGATTCCGCAAGATTACCGTCAGATTTTCTTATTTTATCGTAAAAATAGTTGGTTTAATCAACTCGAACAGGATGAAGATTATGATCTTACCTATGCCTTTGATTTGCCGGGTCCATTGGGAGGATTGTGGCGATTTGAAAAACTGGCACGATCCTAGTTTAAGGATCGAGGGAGTAACTGAAAAACGCTGTAGCGCTTTTCAGGCAGTTGTTTCCAAGATGACTTGAGGATTGTCAACAGCTTTTAATCGTTGATCCAAATAATCCGATCACTTTCTCTAATGTCTCTGGCGCAAAAAGTGCCTGTTCGTCGAGACAAAGAGATGGCTCAACAGGAATGAACCTTTGATTTAACTGGTCTTGATGCCATCGCCCACCTGTAATATGGAGAAGAATGATCGCCGTCCGGTCAATCTGTTCATCGGTTACAGCCTTGTGCAGAGTCGCAAGGGCTACGCCTGCAGCTGGCTCGATATGGACTCCTTCAGTTTCTTTGAATAGTTCAATGGCACGGATGGTTTGGAGATTATTAGCTATTAACATATCGCCCTGACTTTCCGTCAGCACATCAAAGACTCCTCCTTTAACCGAATAAGGGGGTTGTCGATTTGATAAAACATCAGCCACAATTTGCTGTATTTGCTTCTTCCCAATTTGGCTGTCAATGCTGACTAACTCTCGCCGTTTTGAATGCCAGGAGTTGTAAATCGGAACAAAGGGAAAATTTTGGCTCAACATCAGGCGTGGGAGTTTTTGACCAAATTGACCATCAGCAACCAGCCTCTTTGCTGCTTCATGAACAGCAATTCCCCCAGCACCACTGCCGATCGCTTGAAAGTAGTAGTCTGGCAATTGTCCAATCTGCTCAACAGCATTGAGTAGAGTTGTACCAATTCCATCACGTCGTCCCACATTTTTCACACCTCCCTCGATAAAAAAACCGTTAAGTTGTGATACACGATTGGCAAGAGCGATCGCATCGTAATAGTCGGTGAAGCCAGTCAAAGACACAACCTTTACATAGGGATCGAGGGGTTGGGAAAACTGCATTTTGCCGAGTCCGCTTTGAGGAATAATGATCAGACATGGCACTTGATTCTGGGAACAAACATGGGCAAACGCTGCCGCCGTATTGCCGGCTGAGGGAACAACCAAAATACCGTCGTGTTTATCTGGAATTCGCGAAAGCACGGCGTAGGCTTCCAGATCTTTGAAGGTAGCGCTTTCAAGTGTGGCACCTTTTTCTGACCAATAACCGTTGAAGGCGATCCAGAGGTTGGGAAGACCTAAACGTTGGTTAAGTTTTTGACTTTGGTACGTTACTGTTCCCCCTGCTCTACTCGTTAAGTTACGAATGATCGGCAGCCAGCTTCTATATCGAAAAATACCTGGACTATGCTCATCCGGCTTAAACTGTTTAGTCGAGTAGTTTGTTGTCAGTAGTGTCGGCTCGTGTTGAGTTGGACATTCCAAGATGAACCCATTGTCATCGAGTTGAGTTTGACAAATTGGGCACTTGATTTTATGTTGATAAGTTATCACTGATTTGAGGTTTTCAGTCATTATTTATACCGATGCTTATGGGGAGAGTAAGCAAGCTAAACCATGCAATCACAGTTTAACCTAGATTCAGGTTGTGTGGATCAATAAAATGGAATAGAATATCTGATAATTAAGGCGTAAAAAGTTTTGCTTTTTCCAGATTATGGTGTATTATATTGATCGGTATTATTCGGATGGCTTGTCCTAGCAACGCCCTGAGTAATTTCCTGAAAAAAAGCCAACAAGTTTGAAATATGGGCTAAACAATCATGCTCTTATCGGAAAATCAGCGCAAAGATTACGAAAAAAATGGATTCTTATTTCTAGGTGACTATTTCTCTCATCAAGAAATTAGCCACCTACAGAGAGAACTTGAAAGGCTACCCAAGGATGCTCCAGGTACGATTTTAGAGAACGACAATAAAACAGTACGTGCTTTGCATGGTTGTCACGAATATAGCCAAGTTCTTAAGAGCTTGGTTCAACACCATCGTTTGGTACAGCCCGCTCAACAAATTCTCAACGAACGGGTTTATCTTTACCAGTTTAAAGTGAATATGAAAGCTGCTTTCCGAGGTGATGTGTGGCCCTGGCATCAAGACTACACATTTTGGTATAAAGAAGATGGTCTACCTCGTCCTGAGGTATTAAATGTCAGTATTTTCTTGGATGAGGTTAATCATTTTAATAGTCCTCTCTATCTAATTCCTGGCTCTCACAAGTATGGATTGATTGATGTTGAAGCGAGGGAATCTAATGGTCATGGCGAAGCTGCCGATTGGCAAGCTAATTTCAGCGCTAATCTTAAGTACTGTTTGAGCCAGAATAATGTTGAGCAAATGGCAAAAAAACGTGGGATTGTTGCTCCGGTTGGTGCCAAAGGTTCTGTCCTGTTTTTTCATGGTAATATAGCTCACGCCTCTGTGCCTAATATTTCTCCTTATAATCGTCGGCAAATTATTATTACCTACAGCAGCGTCCAAAATATTCCCATCCCTAAGAAACAACGGCGACCAGAATTTTTAGTCTGCCGAGATTACACGCCATTACAACCTGAAAAAGATGATAGTCTACTACAATTTAATACGGTTTAGCGTATACCCTGTCGGTGGTGTTATGTATATTTTAAGCTGCACAATATGTTTCAATAATTTTTAATAATGTTTCCCTCGAAGCGAGTTAATAAATTAAATAGCGAGAACTTAGCCAATCGAATCGTGTAGATAATTAGAAAAAATGAAATTAACTAAGCAGTATCCCGTTGAAGATGCGTTCATCGATATAACTTCAATCAATGAAGGTGTTTTAGGGACAATAGGAACTACGCCATTAGTTAAATTAAACCGTGTTTTCAAAGATGCTAAATTTCAACTTTTTGGCAAACTGGAAATGTTTAATCCTGGAGGTAGTATCAAAGATCGTTCAGCCTTTAATATTATTAAAAATGCGATTTTTAGAGGAGAGATTCAAGCCAACAGTACAATTATTGAATCAAGTTCTGGGAATTTAGGCATAGGCTTGGCGCAAACCTGTGCGTTTCTAGGGTTACGTTTTATCTGTGTTGTTGATCCCAAAACAACCAAGCAAAATATTAACATTCTCAAAGCTTATGGGGCAGAGGTTGATCTGGTGACCAAGCCCGATCCAATCACTGGCGATTTTTTGCCCGTTCGCATTGATCGAGTTAAATTATTGCTAAGTTCTATTCCGAATAGCTTTTGGTGTAATCAATATGCCAACGTAAATAATGCCTCTGCCCATCATCAGACAATGCACGAAATAGTCACATCCCTTAATGGAAAACTTGACTATTTATTTTGTTCAACCAGTAGCTGTGGCACCCTCCGTGGCTGTGCTGAATATATTAGAAGTAACAACCTCAGTACAAAAATTATTGCTGTTGATGCGAAGGGAAGCGTCATTTTTGGCGATAAACGAGCCAAGCGACTCTTACCAGGACATGGGGCGGCGCGAGTGCCAGAATTGTTCCAACCGGGATTAGAAGATGCCTATATCCATGTATCTGATTTAGACTGTGTAGTAGGCTGCCGCCATTTGCTCCGTTGGGAGGCAATATTAGCGGGAGGCTCATCCGGAGGAGTGATCAGTGCGATCGCGAAAAAAAGAGCAGACATTCCAGAGGGGGCAACTTGTGCCGCGATTCTGTGCGATCGCGGCGAGCGCTACCTTGATACTGTCTATTCCGATAGTTGGGTTGAAGAACACTTCGGTACGTTGAATGTTACGCTGTTGAACTGATAATAGGACGCCTTGCTGACTCAGGAGACTCTGCTGAACAATTAGGGACAAAATAGCCGGGATTTTAAACTTGAGCAAGAATTGACGTTTATCAAAATCATTGTCAGACTAAATAAGAAAATCAACAACCAGCATGGAAAACTATAATACAAGCAACATTGATAACGTCCTTCTTCTCAAAGGTGATGATATTATTAATCTCTTCAAAAACCGCGAACAGGACATCCTGGATCTGGTTAAATTAACCTATAAGATACATGGTCGAGGCGATAGCACCCTGCCTCATTCTAGTTTCTTGCGTTTTCCGGATAAAAACAAGGAACGAATTATTGCCTTGCCAGCTTACTTGGGCGGTGAGATTAATACAGCAGGCATTAAATGGATTGCTTCTTTTCCCGGTAATTTAGCTAGGGGGATGGAAAGAGCCTCAGCTATTTTAATTATTAATTCGACCGAAACGGGGCGTCCACAAGCTATTATGGAAGGCTCTGTTATTAGTGCCAAGCGCACGGCAGCGAGTGCAGCACTCGCAGCGCATTTCCTGCGAGACCGGCAATCGTTGGTTACAGTAGGTTTGATTGGTTGTGGTTTAATTAATTTTGAAACGGTTCGCTTCCTTTTGAAGGTTCGCCCGGAAATAGAGACCTTGTTCCTTTATGATGTGAGTTTGGAAAAATCTGATCAATTTAAACGTAAATGTCAGCAATTATCTCAAAACAGAGAACTGGTAATTTTAGATAATCCCGATGATGTATTCAAACATTCCTCGGTAATCGCCTTGGCAACAACAGCAAGCCAACCTCACATCGTTGATATTTCAGCCTGCCAATCCGATAGTATTATTTTACACACGTCACTACGAGACTTGTCCCCTGAAATCATCTTATCCGTGGACAACATTGTTGATGATATCGATCATGTGTGTCGGGCGCAAACATCGATACATCTGGCTGAACAAAAAACCGGGAATCGAGATTTCATCAGATGTCCCCTGAGTGATATCCTCAATGGTGTGGCTGCTCCTCGGCAAAACAACAGTCAAATTGCTGTATTTAGTCCCTTCGGGCTTGGTGTACTTGACCTAGCTTTAGGACAACTAGCCTACCAACTAGCAGATGAGACTAATGTAGGGACTAGGCTGACATCATTTTTCCCGGTGTCATGGTTACAGCGTGAAGACGAGTAAGGGAGTGAGAAGCAATCAATACAACATCAAAGCCAATCGCTTTTTATTGGAATTCGTTAAGCCCCCAAAACTATGTATCTCATTCGTCTTCTTGTAACATCCTCTTGGAAAGTTATTGTTATTGCCGCTATCACGAGCTTACTCAGCGGATTAACGACGACAGGGATCATTGCGATTATTAATAATAGTGAAGTTGAGCCTTTAGGGGTAAATAAATTAATTATTATTGGTTTTATTTCGCTCTGCTTTTTTCGTTTTATTAGCAACATCCTTTCTCAAACTCTATTGATATCGCTGGCACAAGAAGTTATTCTAAATCTTAGAATGCTTTTGA
Organism: Coleofasciculus chthonoplastes PCC 7420; assembly: GCF_000155555.1. Taxonomy (GTDB): domain Bacteria; phylum Cyanobacteriota; class Cyanobacteriia; order Cyanobacteriales; family Coleofasciculaceae; genus Coleofasciculus; species Coleofasciculus chthonoplastes_A. The sequence continues at coordinate 58,369 of NZ_DS989863.1, read as the reverse complement.
GCAAAAGGATTCTAGAATCGCCTTTGCCTCATTTAGAAAAGCTGGGCAATCATCGTATTCTGGCTACACTGACTGATGATATTCAGTCAATCTCTAGTGTCGCTATAATTTTACCTAGAGTTTGTGTTAATGCTGTTATTGTCATCAGTTGCTTGGTTTATCTATGTTGGCTTTCTCCTACCGTGTTTCTGCTTATCCTCGTTTTTCTGGTAATCGGAATCGGAAGTTATCAGCTAACCGCTAATAAGGCAAGAGAATTTCTGGGTTTGGCTCGGGAACAGCAGGATAAACTGTTTAAAGAGTTTCGCGGTATCACCGAGGGAACCAAGGAGTTAATACTTCATGAGACAAAACGAGAAATCCTGTTGCAAGATTTGCAAGAAACCGCACAATCCTACCGACATGAAAATGTGGTTGGTATGAGTCTATTTGCGGTAGCAACAAGCTGGGCGCAAATTCTTTTTTTCGTGGCAATTGGTATCGTTATTTTTCTATTGCCCACTTTAAACAATGCTCAAAGTCATGTTTTGTCCGGTTACGTCTTGACAATTACTTATCTGATTGTGCCGTTAGATTCTATCATGACTTCCTTAACTACATTCAGTAAGGCTAGGGTGGCGCTGGACAAAATTAAGTTGCTTGATTTGAAATTAATGTCTGCTGACGAAGACAGTGATAAAGATAGGTTGAGTTTAACCACCAGTAATGAAAGGCAGACGCAGACTAATAGTATTAGCCATGAATTACCTCAGTCCGAGCCGTTAATTCCTTCCCTACAGCTCCAGTGCCTAGAACTGAGCCATGTTACTTATACCTATCAAAATGAAATTGATGATTCTGTTTTTACAGTCGGATCGATTGATTTAAAATTCTACCCAGGAGAAATCGTTTTTCTGATTGGAGGCAATGGAAGTGGAAAGTCAACCTTGATCAAAATTTTAACGGGTCTTTATAGTCCAGTAGATGGAAAAATATTACTCAACAGTCAAGAAATAAATGCTGAAAATACTGATTGGTATCGACAGTATTTTTCGGTGGTTTTTTTCGACTTTTACCTATTTGAAAATTGGTTGAATTCCGGTAAAATTATATCGGACGGACAAATTCATGATTATCTGGTTAAGCTGCAACTTGATGACAAGGTAAAAGTAAATAATGGTGTACTATCAACCACAACGTTATCTCAGGGGCAGCGAAAACGTCTTGCTTTACTCTCTGCTTACCTAGAAGATCGACCGATATACGTGTTTGATGAATGGGCTGCCGATCAAGATCCTGTCTTTAAGAACGTTTTTTATACGCAAATATTGCCTGACTTGAAACAGAAAGGAAAACTTGTTATCGCGATTACTCATGATGATCAGTATTATCATTTATCCGATCGAATCATTAAATTAAATAATGGTAAAGTTGAACATGAAATATTGCCAGAAATCAATTTATTATTGAATCGATGTTAATGAACAAGAGTTGAGCAGCGATTCTCTGTTAATCATTAATAATTGGATAAATCGTTACAGTATGGTTAATCTAGTCTCAGAAGATTTGTATATTTTCCCCTTATCCTTTGCTCAAGAACGACTCTGGTTTCTCGATCAGTTAGAACCGGGTAACACGTCTTACAATATTTCGAGTGCATTACAGCTAGAGGGTCAACTGAATATTGCGGCGTTAGAGAGCGCGATACAGGAAATCCAGCAACGTCACGAAGTTTTGCGAACAACCTTTCAGGTTATTGATGGCGTACCCTGTCAAGTCATTGCTAGCTCTGCACCCCTATCTTTATCGGTACTGGACTTGAAGGGGATGGCGTCAGAGGCGCAATGGGGTAAGGTACAACAGCATATCAGCGAAGAAGCTAGCAAACCCTTTAACCTCTCCTCAGACTCCTTGCTGAGAGTGAGCTTATTACAACTCGCTGACTCTTCTCATGTTTTACAAATCACTGTACACCATATAGTGGCAGATGTTTGGTCAGTAGGGATTTTTATTCGAGAGTTATCAATACTCTACCAAGCCTTCTGTCGAGGAGAATCTTCTCCCCTCGTCGAGTTACCCATCCAGTATGCTGACTTCGCGGAATGGCAACGGCAATGGCTGCGGGGAGATGTGCTAGAGTCTCAACTCGACTACTGGAAACAGCAGCTAGCCGGAGCGCCACCCCTGCTAGAGTTGCCTACAGATCGACCTCGTCCTCCAGTGCAAACCTTTCAAGGGAATAGGCATCGATCTCAATTCAGTGCTGATCTGACCCGCAAAATCCGACGCTTAAGTCAGCAGGCTGGAACCACCTTGTTCATGACGCTGCTCGCCGCTTTTGCGCTGCTGTTGTCACGCTACAGTCATCAGCCGGACATTCTGGTTGGGTCCTCTATTGCTAATCGTAATCGGAAAGAGATAGAGCCACTGATTGGCTTCTTTGTTAATACCTTAGTGCTGCGGATTAACTTACAGGGTAATCCTAGCTTTTGGGAGTTGTTACAACGGGTGAGACAGATGGCGCTAGAGGCTTATGATCACCAAGACTTACCCTTTGAACAGCTCGTTGAAGCCCTGCAACCCGATCGCAGCCTGAGTCACAACCCCCTGTTTCAGGTGATGTTTGAGATGCAGAATGCGCCCGTTGGCACGCTGGAGTTGTCGGAGTTGACCTTGACGCCACTGACACCTGAACACACCATCGCCAAATTTGATTTGATGTTGACAATAGGCGAGGGAGAGTCAGGATTATTCGGAACCTGGGAGTACAACAGCGACTTATTTGAGGCGGACACGATTCGTCGCATGAGTGAGCATTTTCAGACCATGGTAGGGGCGATTGTTGATGATCCGGATTGTCCAGTCCGGCAAATTCCGCTGCTCACCGATGGGGAACGAGAGCAATTGCTCGTGGAATGGAACAACACCCAGAACGATTATCCTCAGGATCAGTGTATCCATCAACTGTTTGAAAAGCAGGTGGAACAAACCCCAGAGGCAATAGCCGTTGTATGTGAGGGGAAACAGCTAACCTATGCCGAACTGAACAGTCGAGCCAATGGTTTAGCACGGCAGCTCGTGGAGTATGGCGTCCGATCCGAAACCCTAGTTGCACTATTCGCCGATCGCAGCATTGAGTTCTTGACGGGCATGATCGCCATCTTCAAGGCAGGTGGAGCCTATCTGCCCATTGATCCCCAGTATCCTCAACAACGCATTAGTGAGGTTTTACAGCAGAGTCAAGCCCCCTTTGTATTGGTATCCCAACCCTTGGAATCCATTCTTGATCAAGCCCTAGACAGAATCGGTTCACCAGCCCAACCCAAACTCTTGCACCTGGAACAACTCTGGGAGCAGCCGCCAGCCGAAAACCTGACCATTGACTGTCAGCCCTATCATCTCGCCTATGTGATTTATACATCAGGCTCGACAGGAGTCCCGAAAGGGGCAATGGTTGAACATCGGGGCATGGTGAATCACTTATATGCCAAAATCAAAGACCTGCAACTGACCCATCGCGATCGCGTCGCCCAAAATGCCCGCCAGAGTTTTGATATTTCAGTTTGGCAATTTCTGGTCGCCCTGTTAGTCGGCGGTCGAGTGTATATCATCACTGATGAGGTGGCGGCACAATCGAGTCAACTGCTCTCTCAAGTCCAGCAACAGCAAATCACCCTTTTGGAGATCGTGCCATCCTTGTTACGGATGGTGATTGAAGACCTCAAGGGTGAGCAGCACAAACGGTTCGACTTGTCAACATTACGATGGTTAATCCTGACAGGAGAAGCATTGCCCCCCCAGTTGTGTCGTCAGTGGTTCGACTACTATCCGACCATTCCCATGGTCAATGCCTATGGTCCGACTGAATGTTCTGATGATGTCACCCATCACTTTATTTTCCAGCCGCCTACGACCGAGGTCTTAAATATGCCCATTGGTCGTCCCGTGGCGAATACAAGATTGTATGTGTTGGATGCTCAATTGCAACCGCTACCCATTGGAGTAACCGGAGAACTCTATGTTGGCGGTCACGGTGTAGGACGAGGCTATCTGAAAAATCCGCAACGAACAGCAGAAGTCTTCATCTGTGACCCCTTTGCCCAAGAGCCAGGACTCCGACTGTACCGTACAGGCGATCGGGTTCGCTACCTGCCCGACGGCACAATTGAATTTCTGGGTCGGATGGACTATCAGGTGAAAATTCGAGGTTTCCGCATCGAACTCGGGGAAATAGAAACCGTTTTGACTCAATGCCCACAGGTCAAGGAGACGGCGGTATTAGTTTGGGAAGACGCTGATCAGCATAAACGTTTGGTCGCTTATGTGGTGCATCAGGGAGAACAACCGACCATCAGTACACTACAGGGCTTTCTCCGGCAGAAATTGCCCGAATACATGATACCTGCCGCCTTTGTGTTCTTAGAGGCTTTACCCTTGACCCCCAACGGCAAACTCGATCGCCGCGCCCTGCCCGAACCCACCCTTGATCTCGCTTCACAGTTGGCTTGGACACCGCCAAGGACACAAAAAGAAGAAATAATCGCCAATGTATTCGCTTCAGTCCTCAAACAGCCGCAAGTAGGTATCCACCACAACTTCTTTGAACTGGGTGGACATTCCCTCTTGGCCACTCAAGTCGTCTCGCGACTGCGGCAAATCTTCCAAAGAGAAATCCCCCTACGCACCTTATTTGAAGCCCCCACCGTCGCCGAATTGGATACCGCCCTCAGCGCCAGTGAAACCACCAACGGTGGCTTGCTCCTACCAGAAATCACAGCCATACCCAACCCAGAACACCCTCTGCCCTTATCCTGGGCACAAGAACGGTTATGGTTTTTGCAGCAACTCGAAGGGATTACCCCCACCTACAACATCTGTAGCGCCCTGAAAATCACCGGACCCCTGGAGCGCGTTGCCCTAGAGCAAGCCATGAGTGAGCTGATAGAACGTCATCAGGTACTCAGAAGCACATTTAAAAGCAGCAACGGCATTCCTCGCGTCGAATTGCTGCCCCTCTGGGATTTCAGTATCCCACTCATCGATGGGCGCTCCTGGTCAAAATCGCCACAATCGGAAAGAATCAAAGACTTCGCCATCCAACAAGCCCAACAAGGGTTTGACCTGAGCAGCGAACCGCTGATGCGGGTGAAACTCTTGCAGCTAGAGGAGCAATCCTACATTCTGCTATTGAGTTGGCACCATATCATCTTTGACGCCTGGTCAAAGGAAATATTTGTGCGCGAACTCATCGCCCTGTATCAAAGCCACATCACTCAAGAGCCCCCCGGTTTACCCCCTCTGCCCATCCAATATACCGATTTCGCCTACTGGCAGCGACAATGGCAAAAGGCAGAAATAATCGAGGCACAACTCAACTATTGGCAGCACCAACTCGCTGGAGGCTTACCCCAATTGCCTTTAGGTACAAATCCCCCGGTATCAGGGACTCCTAATCATCAAGGGGCAAAGGAAACCATCCGCTTATCCTGCCAACTCACAGCATCCTTAAAACAATTGAGCCAGAGCCAAGGCGTCACCCTATTTATGACCTTGTTGGCGAGCTTCAAGGTGCTATTATCTCGCCACACCGGAGAAGAGGATATCATTATCGGTGCCCCCATTGCCGGTCGTCATCACCTAGGCACAGAAAATCTAATCGGCTTTTTTATCAATACCTTGCCCATCAGGAGTGACCTATCAGGAAATCCCAGCTTTGTCTCCTTATTGCAGAGGGTGCGCTCGGTGACCCTAGAAGCCTATCAAAATCAAGACATTCCCTTTGAGAAAATCGTCGAACACCTGCGCCCAGAACGCTCATTAAGTCGGCATCCCATCTTTGATGTCACCTTGAATCTCCTCAACACCCCAGCCGCCCAACTGGAGGTGCCGGGATTGACCTTTGAGCCATTAACCTGGAGCGAAACCGATGCCAAATTCGGGTTGAGCGCCCTGGTGCAAGAAATCGATGAGCAACTCAACATCACTCTGGTGTATCGCCGGGAACTGTTTGCCAAACAGGAGATGGAGAATTTCTTAGCCCAGTATGAGTATTTACTCCAACAAATCATTGAGCAACCCGATAAGTCGATTCACTCCTATTCTCTAGTCACCCCACAATGCCAATCCCAGCTCCCTGACCCAACCATCCGGTTAGACGTACCCGAATACGCCCCAGTCACCAGCCAGATAGCCAACTGGGTCGCCTTGACCCCCCAACAAGTGGCAATCACTCACCTGGGTGAGAGGGTATCCTACGCCCAATTATGGCAAAGGGCTTTTGAGATTGCCCAAGTTCTCTTAGCTGAGGGTGTGCAGCCGGGAGACGTTGTTGCCCTCTGGGGGGAAGCCAGTGTGGGACTGATTGCCGCCATGGTCGGGGTATTCTTGTCGGGGGGTGTCCTATTAATCATTGACTCCACCCTGCCAGAGGCTCGAATGCAGGTGATGGTCAAGGAATCGGGAGCGAAGTATCTGCTCAACTTGGGGGATAATGCCATACCCCAAACCCTCACAATCGGGGCAGCCCAGCTGATTGACATTCAGCCCAAGACTGGGGAACCCTGCCAGAGTCCCAGCCAAGTGATGCCATTGCCCCAACTTACCCCAGAAGCTCCCGCCTACATCTTCTTCACCTCAGGTAGCACCGGTAAACCCAAAGGCGTGTTAGGCACCCACCGTGGGCTAGCTCATTTTCTCGCTTGGCAGGGGCAGACCTTTGAGATTACTCCCCAAGACCGAGTGGCTCAATTAATCCGTCTCAGTTTTGATGCCCTGCTGCGAGATGTGTTTTTACCCTTAACCCATGGGGCAAGACTCTGTTTACCTGACCCGGAGAGGAATTTAGAACCCTCACAAATTTTCAATTGGTTAGACAAACAACAAATTACGGTAATTCACACAGTCCCGACGGTGGTGCAGTATTGGCTCACTCAAAAGCCCCAGGGCATCGGTTTAGAGTCATTACGCTGGCTGTTGTTGTCCGGAGAACCCTTAACCCAAACGGTGGTGCAGCAATGGCGAGAAAGTTTTCCGGCATCAGGGCAGATGGTCAACTTGTACGGGACAACGGAGATGACCATGGTGCAATGCTATTATCCGGTGCCCATAGAGCCGCCATTGGGTGTGATGCCGGGAGGGTGGTCTTTACCCCACAGCCAAGCCCTGATTTTGAATCCAGCCAACCAGTTGTGTGGCATCGGTGAAATCGGTGAAATCGTGATTCGCTCGGGCTGGGGCACCTTGGGCTATATCAATGAGCCGGAGGCGCAACAGCAACGGTTTAAGCCCAATCCCTACGGCGATGACCCCCAGGTGGTGTGCTACTACACCGGGGACTTGGGGCGTTATCGGGCAGATGGGTCAGTGCAGGTGTTGGGGCGTCAGGATGAACAACTCAAGATTCGAGGCATTCAGGTGCAACCTGGGGAGATTGAGGCGGTGTTGAATCAGCACCCCAAGGTGGCGGCGAGTGTGGTGACGGTGTGGGAAGCGTCTCCAGGGGATAAACGCTTAGTGGCTTATGTGGTCGCCAGAAAGAATCAGCCCTGGGAGGGGTCGGAGTTACGCACTTTTGTGCAGCAGCAGTTACCGGATTATCTGCTCCCCTCTGGCTGGGTAGCACTGGAGGCGTTACCGATGAGTGCCAATGGCAAGGTCAATCGGCGGGCATTGCCTGACCCATCAGAGAGTCTGGGGAACCGAACGGCGCAAGTGGCTCCAAGGACGCCTACGGAGGCGGTGATGGTGAAGCTGTTTGCTCAACTGCTGGGAGTTGAGGCTGTTGGGGTGGAGGAGAATTTCTTTGACATCGGGGGGCATTCCCTGTTGGCGACTCAACTGGTTTCTCGGTTGCGAGAGGCTTTTGATCTGGAACTTCCCTTGCGTACTCTGTTTTCCTCTCCTACTCCCGCCGCTCTGGCTCAAGAAATCGAGACCAGGCGTCAGACAGAGGCTGGACGGGTAATTCCGCCCATTGAACCCGCATCGAGAACGACGGAGTTTTTACCGTTATCTTGGGCGCAAGAACGACTGTGGTTTTTAAACCAACTCGAAGGGGCTAGCGCCACCTACAACATAGCGGTAGCGATTCATATTGCCGGAACGCTAGATATCCTCGCCTTGGAGCAAGCCTACCAGGAACTGGTTCAACGCCATGAAATTCTACGCACCACCTTTCCCTTGGTCAAGGGAGTTCCGGTTCAGGTGATTGCGCCACACACAGAAACAGCCATTGCGGTTGTGGACTTGTGCGGGTTAGAGAGTACAGAGCAAACGACTGAAGTACAACGCCAGGTCAAGTCCCACAGCGAACAACCCTTTAATTTGGCAACGGGTCCTCTGCTCAGTCTGGTGCTGCTCAAGCTGGCGCAGGATAGTCAGGTGCTGGTGGTGACGATGCACCATATCATCTCGGATGATTGGTCAATGAGTCTATTGATTCAAGAATTGTCTACTCTCTACCAAGGCTTTGCATCCAAGCAGCCCTCTGGGTTACCGGAACTATCCATCCAATATGCAGACTTTGCCCTTTGGCAGCGCCAGTGGCTACAAGGAGAGATTCTCAAGCAGCAACTGGGCTACTGGACGCAACAATTGGCAGGAATCCCCACACTCCTGAACCTGCCCACTGACCGACCCCGTCCCCCGGTGCAAACCTTCCGAGGTAGCACCCAGAGGTTTAAACTGAATCAGGATTTGACTCAACAACTCAAGCATTTGAGTCAGCAGTCAGGGACTACCCTATTTATGACCCTGCTAGCGGCTTTCGCCCTGCTCCTGTCGCGCTACAGTCGTCAGGACGATATTGTGATTGGTTCTCCCATTGCCAACCGCAACCGCCAGGAAATCGAGCCGCTGATTGGTCTATTTATTAATACCTTGGTGCTGCGGGTTGACCTGGAGAATAATCCGACGTTCTTTGAGTTGCTAGAGCGGGTGCAGCAGATGACTCTAGATGCCTATGCTCACCAAGATTTACCCTTTGAGCAGTTAGTAGAGGCACTGCAACCCCAACGCAGTTTAAGTCATCATCCTTTGTTTCAGGTGATGTTTGTGCTGCATAATGCGCCAACGCCAACTCTGGAGTTACCGGAGTTAACGCTGACGCCACTGGAGAGAGAGCGCACCGTGGCGAAGTTTGATTTAACCCTGTCGATGAGCGAGACAGACACGGGATTAATCGGGACTTGGGAGTACAACAGTGACCTGTTTGAGGCGGATACTATAGCTCGCATGGTCGGGCATTTCCAAACGCTCTTAAGTGCCATTGTGTCTCATCCCCAACAGACTGTGGGACAGTTCCCCTTGCTGAGTGAAGCGGAGCGACATCAGCTGTTGGTGGAGTGGAATCAGACTCAAGCTGAGTATCCCCAGGACAAGTGTATCCATCACTTGTTTGAGGAACAGGTAGAACGGACACCGGATGCTGTGGCGGTGGTGTGTGAAGGGCAGGATTTGACGTATCGAGAGTTAAATAGTCGGGCGAATAAATTGGCTCATTATCTGCAATATCTAGGGGTCAAACCAGAAACCTTTGTCGGAATATATGTTGAACGTTCTCTGGAAATGGTCGTGGGGTTATTGGGAATTCTTAAAGCTGGCGCCGCTTATGTTCCCTTAGATCCCGCTTATCCTCAAGAACGAGTTGACTATATTTTATCGGACTCAGAAGCTAATTTTATGATTACTTCAAGTCCGTTGGTAACTTTCTTACCTCAACAGGAAACTCAAATGATTTGTTTGGATACAGACGCGAATGTGATTTCTCAGCAAAATCCAGAAAATCCGAATAGCGAAGTTAAATCCAATAACTTATCATACATTATCTATACCTCTGGCTCAACGGGAAAACCGAAAGGTGTACAAATTTGCCATCAATCATTGGTAAATTTCATCAAATCCATGAGCAATAAACCGGGATTAACAACCCAGGATCGCCTTCTGGCTATCACGACCATTTGCTTTGATATTCATGCTCTGGAAATTTACCTACCTTTAACTGTAGGTGCAACGATTATTTTAGTCAGTCGTCAAGTCGCTCAAGATGGGTTGGAATTAGCCGATACAATTTCTAAACACGAAGCGACTGTGATGCAGGCAACTCCGTCAACTTGGCGAATGCTGTTAACAGCTAACTGGCAAGGAAATCCTCAATTAAAAGTGATTTGTGGCGGAGAATCTCTCCCCCGAGAATTAGCCAACAGTTTATTAGAGAAAGTGAGGTGTCTGTGGAATGTCTATGGACCAACTGAAGCGACTGTTTGGTCAACGACTTTTGAAGTAAAACATAACCGTGCAAACAGGGATAAAAATGCCCCAGAATCAATCGGTTATCCCATCGCTAATACCAAAATTTACATTTTAGACAATGAACTCCAACCTGTTCCCATCGGTGTGGTTGGAGAACTCTACATTGGCGGTGATGGAGTAGCACGAGGATACCTCAAGCGTCCCGAACTGAATGCTGAACGTTTTCTGTGCGATCCATTTCAACCGGGTTCTCAACTTCGGATTTACAAAACTGGCGACTTAGTCCGTTATTTACCTGATGGTAATATTGAGTTTCTGGGTCGAATTGACCATCAGGTGAAAATTCGTGGCTTCCGCATTGAGTTGGCAGAGATTGAAGCCGTTCTCAGTCAGCATCCCAGCGTGCAGGATGTAGTGGTGCTTGCCAGAGAGGAGGAACCTGGGGATAAACGTCTGGTTGCTTATGTGGTTTCTGGTGAGGTGACCCCAACGACTCATGATCTGCGTGGCTTCCTGAAGGAGAAGTTGCCGGACTACATGATTCCTTCAGCCTTTGTTGGGTTGGATAGTCTGCCGTTAACCTCGAATGGGAAGGTTGATCGCCGCGCCTTGCCAACACCAGAGGCAATCTCAAGAGACTTGGAGAGTCAGGTTGTTGCACCGCGTACCCCAAACGAAGTGGTTCTGGCTCAAATCTGGACGGACGTGTTGGGTGTTCAACAAGTTAGCATTCACGATAACTTCTTTGAATTGGGGGGCGACTCGATTCTCACGATTAAGATCATCGCCCGTGCTAATCAAGCGGGTTTACAGTTGACTGTGCGGCAGTTCTTTGAACACCAAACCATTGCTGAGTTAGCCGGGTTAGCTTCTCCAACGCCCCATGCTATGGCTGAACAGGGTATGGTGACAGGTTCTATACCCCTGACACCAATCCAACACTGGTTTTTTGAGCGGCATCAGGTCAATCCCCACCATTGGAATTGGTCTTTTTTATGTGGACTGTCTCAACGGTTAGACATTTCACGGCTAGAAGAGACGCTCAACTACCTGCTTTGCCATCATGATGCTCTGCGCCTGCGGTTTGATCACTCGGAGGCGGGGTGGCAACAACGGAATGCACCAATGGAGGCTTCTGTGCCGTTAACGGTGATCGATTTGTCAGCGTTAACCGTACAAGCCCAGCGAGAAGCGATTGAATCAGCTGCGGTCGAATTACAATCTAGTTTAAACCTAATTGATGGTCCCTTATTCCGGGTTGCTTACTTTAATTGTGGTGGTCAACAAGCTGACCGATTGTTGATGATTTTTCATCACTTTCTCATTGACGTCGTGTCTCAATCCATTTTGCTCGCCGATTTCCAAACCGTTTATTCGCAACTTGAGCGAGGAGAGACGGCAAAATTACCGCCGAAAACAACGTCTTTTCAAGCATGGTCTAAAAAACTCTGGCAGTATGCTCAATCGCCCGAAGTGGCTCAAGAGGCAACGTATTGGTTAGAGACAATTAAACCTGACCTATCTCCGTTGCCTGTGGATTATCCAGATGGGGTCAACACAGAGGCATCTACGGATCAGGTCATTCTCTGGCTCAGTCAATGGGAAACAACGGCGTTACTTGAACAATTTCCGGTCGTTTATGACCTAAAAATTCAGGAGGTTTTACTTACCGCTCTCGTGCTATCCTTTTCCCGGTGGACGGGAGAGCGATCGCTGCTGGTTGAATTGGAAGGTCATGGTCGTGAAGATCTCTTTCCTGATGTGGATCTGTCTCGGACTGTGGGCTGGTTTACCAGTCTCTTCCCCACCCAATTAGAGCTAGAGAATCCGGGGGAACCCGAAGCCGCTTTACTCTCGATCAAAAACCAATTGCGTCGCATCCCTGATCGGGGTATCGGCTTTGGTTTGTTGTATCATCTCTGCCAAGACAAGAGGATTTCGCAACAAATCCGTGAACTTCCTCAAGCTCAAGTGAATTTTAACTATCATGGTCAGCTTGACCGAGGTTCACCCTCTACTCTATTTACATCCGTACCCGAAAATAAAGGACCAGAACGAGATTTAAACGGCATCCGAATGTGTCCGTTATATATAGCGGCGAATGTCACCCGTGGACGATTACGGATGAGATGGAGTTACAGCACGAATTTGTACCAACGGAAAACGATCGCGACTCTCGCTCAAGGTTTTGTGGAAAACTTACAATTGCTAATTGCTCATTGTTTATCTAGTGGAGAAAACTAACATGACTGACGTTACTCTCGTTAAAAAATCCCCGGAAATATTCACAGAAAATAAATATCTGGTGGTCAAATCATTTCTCAGTGATCCTTTATTAAGGGTCGCCTATAATTACGCCTTAATGCTGGTTGAAACCGGAAAAATTAAAAAAGGGGATTGGCGATTTCCAGGAACACCGATCCTGAAACAGGATGTATTGATGGAAACCCTCCTCGAAGAGCTACGACCCCAAGTCGAATTAGCCACAGGGAAAAAACTCTACCCCACTTATGCTTACGGACGAGTGTACAAAAAGGGCGACAGTTTGGCTAAACATAAAGACCGATCCGCCTGTGAAGTGAGTGTGACGTTAACCCTAGGTTCTGATGGGAGTACGTCGTGGCCCATTTATGTCAACGGACCCCAAGGGATTTCCGCTATCTCTCTGAATCCGGGTGATGCTCTGTTGTATCGCGGCTGTGAAGTTGAACACTGGAGAGAAACCTTTGACGGGGAACATCAAGTCCAAGTCTTTCTGCATTACGTCGAGCAAGACGGACCGAAAGCGGAATGGCGATTTGATAAACGACCCCAACTTGGGGTGAAAAAACAAGTCACATTGATGGATAAGCTCAAAACATTGCCTTGGGTATTTAAGCTACAAATGCAGCGCCTGCGGGGAAATAAATAACCGTCAAAATATATATGTTTTAAGACTATGAATGCTTTAAATCGTCTCCTGTCCCCTCCGGATGAGGCGCTCACTTTTGTCGATATCTTGCGGCGGCGAGCCGACGATCAGCCAAATTCCGTTGCTTACTTATTCTTACCCGACGGAGAAACAGAAGAAATCCGCCTCACGTATCACGAGTTAGATACTCGTGCGCGAAGCATCGCCGCGCAACTTCAACGTCAGGGCGCAAGGGGTGAGCGAGCCCTACTCCTCTATCCATCAGGTTGGGAATTTATTTGTGCCTTTTTTGGGTGTTTGTATGCTGGAGTTGTGGCAGTTCCGGCTTATCCCCCTCGGCGCAATCAGCATCGGAAACGGTTACAAGCAATTGTGGCTGATGCTCAAGCCACGTTTGCCCTCACCACGACATCGGTGTTAACCCAGATGGGGTCTCGTTTAACTGAAGCGCCTGAACTCGCGGCGATGCATTGGTTGACAACCGATAGGATTGCCAGTGATATAGCCAGGGATTGGCACGTCCCGACAATAAACCAAGATACACTGGCATTTCTACAGTACACCTCGGGGTCAACGGGGACGCCCAAAGGGGTGATGGTCAGTCATGGAAACCTGCTGCACAATGAGCAAATGATTCAGCAGGCATTCGGTCATTCTTCAAAAACGGTGGTTGTTGGTTGGTTGCCGTTATTCCATGACATGGGACTGATTGGCAATGTCTTGCAACCCGTATACTTGGGTGTACAAAGCATTCTGATGCCCCCAGAGGCGTTCCTGCTCAAGCCTTATTGTTGGTTACAGGCGATTTCCCGCTATCAAGCCACAACCAGTGGTGGACCGAATTTTGCCTATGATTTATGTGTACAAACGATTAAGCCCGAACAACGAGCCAGTTTAGATTTGAGTCGCTGGAACGTCGCGTTTAATGGTGCCGAGCCAGTGCGTTGGTCAACCCTAGAGCAGTTTGCTCGCACCTTCGCGGATTGTGGTTTCTCGCCTCAGGCATTTTACCCCTGCTACGGTATGGCTGAGACAACCCTATTTGTTTCGGGGGGATTAAACAATCAACCGCCCGTCGTCTGTTCAGTAAAAGAGGCAGAACTGGCGAAAAACCAGGTCGTGGAAGCCCCAAGTGAAGAGCCAGGAACTCGCCCGATTGTGGGTTGTGGACAAGCCTGGTTAGACGAGACCCTTGCGATCGTTGATCCGGACTCCTTAACCCAATGTCCAGAAAAGCAAGTGGGAGAGATTTGGGTGTCTGGATCAAGTATAGCGGGGGGGTATTGGCAGCGATCGCAGCAGACCCAAGAAACCTTCCAAGGGTACATCGCTGATACAGGCGCAGGTCCGTTTCTGCGGACAGGGGATTTGGGATTTTTGCGGGCGGGTGAGTTGTTCATCACTGGACGACTCAAGGATTTAATGATCATCCGAGGTCGCAACCATTATCCTCAAGATATTGAACTCACGGTCGAAACCTGTCATTCAGCACTACGCCCCCACTGTGGCGCGGCGTTTTCGGTTCCCGTGAACGGTCAAGAAAAACTGGTGATTGCTCAAGAGGTAAAACGCAGTTCGCGGCGGACGCTCAACGCGGATGAGGTGATTGGGGCAATTCGTCGAGCCGTCGCAGCCGAACATGATATCGACGTTTATGGGATCGTCCTGCTGCGAACCGCCAGTATTCCGAAAACATCCAGTGGCAAAGTGCAACGGGGTGCCTGTCGGGATGGCTTTTTAGCTGACACCCTAAATGGGGTAACCTCCTGGTTGGCAACGTCTCAACCCTCAACTCAATTACAGCCAGGAGAGGCTGAGGTGAAAACGCTCCCTCAATCCCTGTCCCCTAACCGCCAAGAGGAAATCCAACGGTGGTTAATTGCCCAGGTGTCCCAGTCCCTGCAAGTGTTGCCCGAGGCGATAGACATTCGACACCCCTTAGCTGACTATGGTCTCAGTTCAATGGTCGCCATCCGTCTGGCGGGGGAGGCTCAAGACTGGCTGGGCTATAAAGTTTCTCCCACCTTATTGTACGATTACCCAACAATCGAACGTCTCGCCCAACAGTTAGCCCAGGAAACGGCAACTCTCGCCCCTACCCCCTACACACCCATTGTCCAACCAGACGCGATCGCGATCATTGGTCTGGGTTGTCGTTTCCCTGGTGCCAATGACCCAGACGCTTTCTGGAGGTTGCTGAAAAACGGTGTGGATGCCATTACTGAGATACCTAATTCCCGTTGGTCAGTCAACACCTTGTATGATCAACAGCCCGCAACGCCCGGTAAAATGAGTACCCGTTGGGGCGGATTTCTGGAGCAAGTAGACGGTTTCGATGCTGATTTTTTCGGGATTTCTCCCCGCGAGGCAGAACGGATCGACCCTCAACAACGGCTGTTGTTAGAAGTCGCCTGGGAAACCCTGGAATATGCAGGTCTGAGCGCGAACCAGTTAGCAGGTAGCCAAACAGGTGTATTTATTGGCATCAGTAGCCAGGACTACTCCCGGTTTCAATGTGAGAACTATGCCGATATTGATGGGTACACCGGTACCGGTAATGCCTTGAGTATTGCCGCCAACCGCCTCTCCTATGTGTTTGATTGGCAAGGACCCTCCTTAGCCGTGGACACCGCTTGCTCCTCCTCCCTGGTTTCCGTACACTTAGCCTGTCAAAGTTTGCACAATGGAGAATGCCAACAAGCCCTAGCGGGTGGCGTGAATTTAATCCTATCCCCAGAGTTAACGATTACCTTTTCCCAAGCCAAGATGATGGCAGCCGATGGTCGTTGTAAGACCTTCGATGCGGAGGCGGATGGGTATGTTCGGGCTGAGGGCTGTGGCTTAGTGTTGCTCAAGCGTCTCAGTGATGCTCAACGGGATGGAGACAATATTCTCGCCATCATCAAAGGTTCAGCCATGAATCAAGATGGTCGCAGTAATGGGTTAACCGCGCCCAATGGATTGGCTCAACAGGCTGTGATCCGACAAGCACTCGCCAACGCGGGTGTCAAGGCATCGGAAATCAGTTATGTGGAAACCCATGGTACGGGTACGGCATTGGGTGATCCGATTGAGGTGGAATCCCTGAAAGCGGTGCGGCTGTCGGAGCAATCGGAACCATCGCCCTGTATTCTGGGTTCGGTGAAAGCGAATATTGGTCATTTGGAAGCTGCTGCGGGTATCGCTGGCTTAATTAAAGTGGTACTCTGCCTACAACAGGAAGAGATTCCCCGTCAGTTGCACCTCAACCAGTTGAATCCCCATATTTCTTGGGATGAGCGCTTATTTGGGATTCCCCAAGCACCACAGCCTTGGCTCAGGGGTGGGAAAGCGCGTGTGGCTGGGGTGAGTTCCTTTGGCTTCGGTGGCACCAACGCCCATGTTGTCCTGGCAGAAGCGCCTCAGGTAGAGACGCAACCCGAAACCCCTGTCCAAGTGCCAGAAGTCGAACGAAGTCTGCATCTTTTAACCCTCTCAGCCAAAACCGAGAACGCCCTTGGGGAATTAGTGAAACGCTATGGGGCGTTCTTAGCCACCCACCCAACTTCCTCACTTGCCGATATCTGCTTCAGTGCCAATACGGGGCGATCGCATTTTAACCATCGCCTCGCGGTTGTGGCTGAATCAACGGCGTCATTGCGTGAACAGTTAGCGGCTGGGCTGACGGGCAAAGAAACCCTGGGACGGGTGACGGGTCAGGTAACGAATCGCCAACGCCCCAAACTCGCCTTTCTGTTTACGGGTCAGGGCTCTCAGTACCTGAACATGGGACAGGAACTCTATCAGACGCAGCCCACCTTCCGTCAAACCCTTGATCGCTGCGACGAAATTCTGCGTCCTTACTTAGAAACCTCCCTGCTATCAATCCTCTATCCCGAACCGGGAATGAGTTCTCCCCTGAATGAAACCGCTTATACCCAACCTGCCTTATTTGCGATCGAATATGCTTTAGTGCAGCTTTGGCAATCCTGGGGAGTGCATCCTGATGCGGTGATGGGTCATAGTGTGGGGGAATATGTTGCTGCTTGTGTGGCGGGAGTCTTTAGTTTAGAGGAGGGGCTAAAGCTGATTGCGACTAGAAGTCGGCTGATGCAACGCCTAGATAGGGGCGGTGAAATGGTGGCGGTGTTTGCAGATGAGGCATCGATTCGTGATGTGATTGACTGGGATGACCAAATTGTCGGGATTGCTGCCTACAATAGTCCCCAAAATACGGTGATTTCGGGACAATCTCAGACTGTCCGAGACATCTGCGCCGCCCTAGAAGCGAGGGGAATTAAAACGAAACCGTTACAGGTTTCCCATGCTTTCCATTCTCCCTTGATGGAGCCGATGCTCACTGAATTTCATCAGGTGGCGGCAACAATAACCTACCAAACGCCCCAAATTGACCTGATCTCTAACGTCACCGGAAAGCGACTCACTGGCGCCGAGATTACGCCAGACTATTGGTGTCGTCATGTACGCCAAGGGGTACGATTAGCCGATAGTATCAAAACACTTCACGCCTGTGACTATAATATCTTTGTCGAAATTGGACCCAAACCAACCGTGTTGGGCATGGCACGCCAATCGCTACCCCAAGACGCGGGCGTGTGGTTACCCAGTCTACGTTTGGGATGCTCAGACTGGCAACAACTGTTACAGAGTCTGGCAGAGTTATATGTCCAGGGGGTTCCGGTAGACTGGTCAGGCTTTGATCGGGACTATCCCCGTCATCGGCTTATTTTACCCACCTATCCCTGGCAGCGATCGCGTTATTGGCTCGAAAGCACTAAAGTTGATGATCGTCAAACACGACTCCTGTCAAGCCCTAGTACCAATCCGCCTAATGGGATGACAGATCAACCCCAACCGGAGAGGCACAAACATCCGCTTTTAGGCAATCGATTAAACCATCTGGCACCGCCAAATCTTTATATCTGGGAAACTGAGATTGATGCGCTGTCTCTTTCCTACCTCAACGATCATCGAGTGTGGGATAGTATCGTCATGCCTCACAGTGCTTATATCGAAATAGCGTTGGCGGCTACAGAGGAAGCCTTTGAGAGCAAACCTAAACAGTTAACGAATTTAAAACTCTATAGCCCCCTATTTTTATCGGAACAAGACGTTCAGAAAATTCAAGTTGTTTTAATGTCTGAGTCTGATGCGTCATTATCGTTTTATTTATATAGCTATCAGCTAAACCCACCCACCTTACCTCAAGAGTGGAGGTTATATGCCACGGCACAGATTACCCTTTAAACTCCCCGATTAATTAAACGTTTATGTGAGTTAAGAGATGAAATTTGGTTTAATGTTTTTTGCCAGTAGTGAAGAGGCTCTCGTTGGGGACAAATATAGTCTGCTACTTGAAAGTGCCAAGTTTGCCGATCGCCATTCGTTCTCAAGTATTTGGACACCCGAACGACACTTTACCAAGTTTGGCAGTCTTTATCCCAATCCGGCTGTGTTAAATGCCGCCCTCGCCAGAGAAACCCGGCAGATTCGATTACAAGCCGGAAGTGTTGTTTTACCGATTCATAATCCGATTCGGATTGCCGAAGAATGGGCGGTTGTTGATAATTTATCGGCGGGTCGAGTTGGACTATCGTTCGCGTCGGGTTGGAATCCTAATGACTTTGCCTTTTTTCCGGAAAAGTATCAAAACCGTCATCAGGAAATGTTTAGCGGTATTGAGATGATCCGAAAGCTATGGCGGAGTGAATCGATTCAAGTCACCAATGGAAAGGGGAGTCAGGTCGAGATCCGGATTTATCCCACACCCATTCAACCTGACTTGCCAATATGGATTACGGCGGCGAGTAATCCTCAAACCTTTATCCAAGCCGGAGAAATTGGGGCGAATCTTTTAACTCATCTCCTTGATCAAGATATAGACACCTTAGCTGAAAAAATTACCCTTTATCGTCAGGCAAGAGCCAAACAGGGACACAATCCGGAAACGGGGGTTGTTTCAATTATGTTACATACTTTTGTGGGGCAGGACTTTGATGCAGTTCGAGAGCAAGTTCGTGTTCCTTACTGTCACTATCTAAAGTCTAATTTTAGTCTACTCAAAGGGTTAGCCCAAAGTCGGGGATCGACGATCGATCCATCGACGTTATCTGAATCAGACTTGGATGCATTTGTCAACTTTTTGTTTGAAAAATATGCCACCGCTAGAGGGTTAATCGGAACCCCCAACACCTGTCTCGAATTACTTGAAAAGCTGGACAATATTGGAGTCGATGAAGTCGCTTGTCTACTCGACTTTGGTCCAAGTAAAACTCTCATCTTAGACCATCTACCCAGTCTAAATCAGCTTCGAGAACGCTATAACGCTGAGATATCTGCGCCAAAACGCTCCTTTGTCCCAACCCATCCTGTTCAGAGTCTACAATCCAACTCCGTAACATCTGCCCGACAGAATCAACCGCGATCGCCTAATCACGACACCTTGTCAGATATACGGATGCGATGTAGCGATCGCCAAAATGTCCAAGACTACTATCAACGATTGCATCAGCATGGACTGCAGTTAGGCAAAGCTTTTCAGGGCATAGAACAGTTGTGGTTAGGCAAAGCCGAGGCACTCGCCCAAGTAAAGCTGGATGGGACAGAAATTAACGCCCAGGATTCGATCCAAATGAATGTCGCTCTCTGGGAAACCTGTCATCACGTTCTCTTGGCAACGTTACTCAAAGAAGGGCTTTTAAGTAATACTTCTGTCCTTTATCTACCCATGGGACTCAAGACTGTTCAAGTCTACGAGACAATTAGCCATGAGGTGTGGAGTTATGCCTATTTGTCAACTGTTACCGACACCCTTATTGAAGGAGATGTTCGCCTATTCGATCAAACCGGAAAACTATTAGTCAACATTTCGGGTTTACAACTCCAGCCTGTTGAACACCAGAATTATCAAACCCAGGATCAAGATCAGTATGCCGACTGGTTTTATGAATTGCAATGGCAACCCCAACCCCTGCTCAAATCATCATCGTCACCGATACGAGAACCAGGGAGCTGGCTCATTTTTGCCGATCTCACAGGCATCGGTCAAGCGCTAGCCCAACGCTTAGAGGCGCAGGGAGACATCTGTCGGCTGGTTTATGCGGCTGAAGAAGATGCCGTGGCTCAAGAGGGTCAAATTCTCCTCAATCCCACCGAGCCAGAAGCGATGCAGGCACTCATCGAACAGATGGAAACGCTCCCCCCCTGTCGAGGTGTCGTGCATCTTTGGAGTTTAGAGACAACACCCCCTGAAGCCACAACCCTCTCATCCTTAGACAAGGATGGAACCCGGTCATTAACCAGTACCCTACACTTAATTCAAGCGCTACAACGGACTAACCGCTCTCAATTGCCTCAGATTTGGTTAGTCACCCAGGGAGCGCAACGAATCGGTTCTGAAGCCGTTCCGCCCGCCATCGCTCAAGCACCCCTGTGGGGTGTGGGACGTTCCCTGGCAATGGAAATCCCCCAGATGTGGGGAGGATTGATTGATCTCGATCACGACGTTTCCCCAGTCAATGCAGCAAATGCATTGTTTGAGCAACTTTGGTATCCCGATCAAGAAAGCCAAATTGCCCTCCGGTGTGAACAACGGTATGTGCCTCGCCTTGTCCCTAGTCCTAAACAGTCAATCCCTAAACAACCCCTAAGTTTACAGTCCGATGGTACCTATCTGATTACAGGAGGCTTAGGTCATCTGGGGTTAAACACCGCCCGTTGGCTAGTTGAAAACGGAGCGCGACATATCGTGTTGATGGGACGCGGTGAGGCTTCCAGTACGGCTCAACAAGCGATCCGCCAACTCGAAGCGTTGGGGGTTCACGTCTTAGTTGTCAAAGCGGATGTCTGTAATCAAGCCGATGTTGTTGAAGTGCTAGAGAAAATTAATGCCTATTCTCCACCACTGCGGGGAATTTTTCATGCCGCTGGGGTAGCGGGATTTCACCGCTTTTCCGATATGACACCTGACTTGATCCAGTCCATCCTGGCAGCCAAAGTCATCGGAACCTGGAATTTACATCAAATAACTTTAGGACTCAAGTTAGACTTTTTTGTTTGTATTTCCTCGATTACATCATTGTGGGGCGCTGAAGGATTGGCATATTATGCAGCGGCTAACCAGTTTCTTGATCTCATTGCCCATTATCGTCATCATCTGCACTTACCCGCTTTGACCGTTAATGTAGGAGCCTTAGCCGGTGGCGGGATGCATTATCGCCATCAGGGAGTTACAGCCCTGCGGGAGATCGTGACACAAATCGGCTTGAAATACTACGAGCCTCAGCTATTCCTGAAAACTCTAGAATCTTCCTTGGTTCGAGGCGTGGCTCAACCAATCATCGTCGATATTGATTGGGCTATTTTCAAACAACTTTATGAAGCACGGGAGCGCCGCACCCTGCTCAAAGAAATTGAGGTAAAATCGCCCCAGCCGCTAGTACAACCCTTGGGCAAACTGGGGCAGGTGTTACAGCAGTTAAAGGAAACCTCGTCCAGCGATCGCGACGAGTTTTTGATCACCTACCTACAGGAAAATGTAGCCCTCGTGTTGAAACTTAAACCGTCTCAACTCCCCAGTTCTGAACAAAACTTAACTGAGATAGGGATGGATTCGCTGACAGCAATGGAATTCAAAAATTCCATTCACCAGGAATTAGGTATAGACATTCCTATCGTACAATTTATTGGGGGAACAACGATTGCCGCTTTAGCTGCTGAGATCAACAAGCAGTTAATCTGGGTAGAAAAAGAGGGAAAAATTGAGCGTCGCCAAGACAACCAAGTCAACCAAACCCGTGAACAAAAGAGTGATTGGATTGAGGGGGAACTATGAATTTATCGTTTTTTTTACAAGAGCTTTCTATTAAAGGTTGGAAATTATGGAGTGAGCAGGGACGGCTGCGCTATCGGGCGCCGAACAATGAAGCCACCGCCTCAGTATTAGAACAACTTAAAGCCGATAAACTAGACATTCTCAAGTTGCTGCAAGAACAGCCGCATCTACTAGAAGTTTATCCCCTATCTTATGGTCAGCGGGCGCTCTGGTTTTTGTGGCAATTGGCACCAGCGAGTCCAGCGTACAATGTCGCGTTTAACTGTTGCATTTGTTCCCAGGTAGACGTTGCCGCGTTGCAAAAGGTTTTTCAAACGTTGACCGAGCGTCACCCCATTTTGCGTAGCACCTTTCCCAAGCTAGGCACAGAACCCATTCAGCAGGTTAATCCAGAACAACTAGTAGATTTCCAGCAAATTGATGGGACAACCTGGCATCCGGAAGACCTAAAAAAACAGGTCATTGCCGCCTATCAAACCCCCTTCAATCTTGAACATGGACCCGTGATGCGGGTGAGACTGTTTACCCGCTCGGCTCAGGAGCATATCCTGTTGTTAGTCATTCATCATATTACCGGGGAAGGATGGTCAATTGGACTCTTACTAGATGAGTTGAAAGTGCTTTATCCAGCCTTCAAAATGGGTCAAGTGGTTAATCTTCCCCCGCCCGAACATTCCCACCCAGACTATGTACATTGGCAACAGAATCTAATTGAAAGTCCAGAGGGAGAGCGTCTGTGGAACTACTGGCAGCAGGAATTAGCGGGAGAATTGCCCGTGTTAAACTTGCCCACCGATAACCCTCGACCCTCAGTACAGTCCTACAAAGGGGCATCCTATCCCCTGCATTTGAGTGAAAGCCTAACCCAGCAACTGAAGGAACTGGCTCAATCTGAAGGGACAACATTGTACACCCTCCTCTTAGCCGCATTCCAAGTCCTACTGCATCGCTATACAGGGCAAGCGGATATTTTAGTCGGCTCGCCAACAGCCAGCCGCCACCGCCCAGAATTTACACAAATCGTGGGTTACCTAGTCAATCCAGTGGTCTTACGGGCAAATCTCTCCGGAAATCCCAGCTTTAGGGCGTTTCTAGCTCACGTTCGCCAGAAAGTCGTAGCCGCGATCGCTCATCAAGATTATCCCTTTGCCCTGATCGTAGAGCGGCTCCAGCCTGAGCGTGATCTGAGTCGCTCACCCCTATTCCAAGCTTGCTTTGTCTGGCAAAAACTCCAACAAACTCCAGATGTGCTGAAGTTGTACTCCAATCAGGTGGGAACGACTGTCGAGTGGGGGGGATTGGTGCTGGAACCCTTTGAGATGCCACAACAGGAAGGTCAGTTTGATCTAACCCTAGAAATTGCTGAAACTGACTCATTTTTAGTGGGCGACCTCAAATATAATACCGATCTCTTCTACGAAGACACCATTGCTCGGATAGTGGGTCATTGGCAAACTTTATTAAACACCATTGTCACCAACCCAGACCAATCGGTGGGTGAGTTACCCCTACTAACTGAGCAACAGCGATACCAGTTGTTAGTGGAGTGGAACCCAACCACTACCTATCCTGTATCCCAATGCATACATCAGTGGTTTGAAACCCAAGTGCAACGGACGCCTGATGCCATAGCAGTGGTGTTTGCAGACCAACAGTTGACCTATCAACAATTAAATGAGCGAGCGAATCAGTTAGCCCACTATCTCCAATCCTTGGGAGTAAAACCAGAGGTATTCGTCGGTCTTTGTGTCGAACGCTCACTGGAGATGATTGTGGGACTTTTGGCAATCCTCAAAGCTGGGGGAGCTTACGTGCCACTTGATCCAGCTTATCCGACTGAGCGGTTGGCTTATATGCTGGCAGATGCCCACATCTCAGTGCTAGTGACTCAAGATAAGCTAAAAGCCATCCTACCGCCACCTACCTCTGCCCTCGTCACCGTCATATTGGATCGGGATTGGCAACTCATTGCCCAACAGAGTACCGAGAATCCCGTCAGTGGCGTTCAGCCCGATCATTTGATGTATATCATCTATACATCTGGCTCAACCGGGGAACCCAAAGGCGTTTTAATCCCCCACAGTAACGTGGTGCGTCTTTTCCAGGCGACACAAGATTGGTTTGAGTTTAACCCTGAGGATGTCTGGACGCTATTCCACTCCTATGCCTTTGACTTCTCCGTTTGGGAACTCTGGGGCGCCTTAATTTACGGCGGGCGTCTGGTGGTGGTACCCTACGACATTAGTCGCTCACCCGAAGAGTTTTATCAGTTGCTGAGTCAAGAACAGGTTACGGTTCTCAATCAAACCCCAGGAGCATTTCGTCAACTGATCCAGGCAGATGAAATATTGGGTGATGCCCATCCCTTGAGCTTACGCTGGGTGATTTTTGGTGGGGAAGCCTTGGAACTCCAAAGCTTGAAACCTTGGTGGGAACGACATGGCGATCGCACTCCGACTCTGATCAATATGTATGGGATTACCGAAACCACCGTTCACGTCACCTACCGCCCACTCCAGAGCGCCGATTTGGATCAGGCAGCCAGTGTGATTGGTCGTGCCATTCCTGACCTACAATTGTATATTCTTGATCCCCAAGGACAGCCTGTACCCATCGGCGTCCCAGGGGAAATGTATGTGGGGGGAGCCGGGTTAGCCCGAGGCTATCTCAATCGTCCCGAACTCACAGCACAACGGTTCATTCCCCATCCGTTTAGTGCTGATCCAGAAGCAAGGCTATACAAAACAGGGGACTTGGCTCGCTATCTCCCCTCTGGAGATATTGAATATCTGGGTCGCATTGACAACCAAGTGAAAGTTCGTGGCTTCCGCATCGAACTGGGCGAAATTGAAGCGGTACTCGCCTCACACCACAAGATCCGCCAAGCCGTGGTAGTCGCCAAAGCCGATTTATCAGGAAATCAGCGCTTAATCGCCTATCTTGTGCCTCAGGGTGAGCCACCCACCACGCGGGAACTGCGTGATGTCCTGAAACAGCGATTGCCAGAGTATATGATACCCAGCGCCTTCGTGGTGCTTGAGGCAATGCCGTTGAATCAGAATGGCAAGGTAGATCGCCACGCCCTGCCCGAACCCGAAGCCAATGGAGGGCGCTCTGGAGCGTTGGTTCCGCCCCAAACCTTGACTCAAGAGTTAATTGCCACCATCTTTACCGATGTCTTGGGAGTCCCTGTGGGCATCTACGACAACTTCTTCGAGCTGGGGGGACATTCCCTACTTGCCACCCAGATCATATCCCGGCTGCGGCAAGCCTTTGAACTCGACCTACCCATGCGATCGCTGTTTGAATCTCCCACAGTCGCTGAACTCGAGCAAACCTTGAGTCAATTCCGTCAAGTTGAACCCCTGGAACAAGACTCGGCTCGCTCTCTCCCCTCCCTCGTCCCCGCCCCGGATCAACGTCATCAATCCTTCCCCCTAACGGATATTCAGCAAGCCTACTGGCTCGGTCGCGATGCTAGCTTTGATTTGGGCAATATCTCAAGTCATGCCTACTTTGAGATCGATACCGTTGATTTAAACTTAGAACGCCTGAATCGAGCTTGGCAGGAATTAGTTGACCATCATGATCTACTGCGGGCTGTAGTGCTACCCAACGGTCAACAGCAAATTCTGGAACAGGTTCCTCCCTATGCGTTTGAAATTTTAGATCTGCGCCACGAATCACCCCAAACGATTACCACTCAGTTAGAAACGATTCGTGAGCAAATGTCCCATCAGGTTTTGTCCACGAACCAGTGGCCCCTATTTGAGATCCGGGCTTCAGTTCTAGACGAAAAACGCATCCGTTTACACCTAAGTATCGATGCTATTATTGCCGATGCTTGGAGCTTAATCCTGATTGGGCAACAGTGGCTACACCTCTACCGCCATCCCGATCAGTCCCTCCCCAAACTCGACCTGTCGTTTCGAGACTATGTGTTAGCCGCATCAGCGTTTAAAGAGACACCGGAGTATCAGCGATCTAAGCATTACTGGTTAAATCGTCTCCATACCCTACCCCCCGCCCCTGAGCTACCCTTAACCCGAAATCTGGCGTCTACCCCAGAGCCTCAGTTCCAACGGCGCAGCGCTCAACTCTTACCGCAAGAGTGGCAGCAATTGAAACAGAAAACGGTTCAGGGGAATCTCACCCCTTCGATTGTCTTGTTAACCGCCTTTGCGGATATCTTAACCCTGTGGAGTAAGAGTCCAAAATTCACGATTAATCTCACGCTGTTTAATCGCTTACCGTTACATCCTCAAGTGAATGACTTGGTTGGAGATTTCACCTCCCTGAACCTGCTTGAGGTCAATAACTCCGTCGCTACTCCCTTTACCAACCGCGCTCAACGCTTACAGCAGCAATTGTGGCAAGACTTAGATCACCACTATTTCAGTGGCGTTGATGTCCAGCGAGAGCTGCGCCGTCAGCGCGGACATTATCAACCGATGGGGGTGGTGTTTACCAGTACCTTGGGACTCAATTCCCTGACTGAAGAAGAATTTAGTCTCAACCAGTTGGGAGAACTGGTGTATGGCATCACTCAAACGCCCCAAGTCTGGCTTGATCAACAAGTTTATGAACAAGATGGGGGGTTAGTGTTCAACTGGGATGCGATTGAAGAATTGTTTCCCGTTGGTGTTCTGGACGATATGTTTGAATCCTATTGCCAATGGCTGAAAACCTTAGCCACCTCTGAGCAGGCGTGGGATGACCCTTACCCTCAACTCTTACCCCCTGCCCAACGGGAACAACGAAGAGCCGTAAATGATACGGCGGCACCTGTGTCAAAGCAGACATTACAGGGTCTATTTCTGGAACAAGTGAACCGCAACCCCCAGGCGATCGCGATGATCACGCCAGAGCGTCGGTTGACCTATGAGGATGTCTACCTCAGAGCCAACCAACTTGGTCATCGGCTCCGGCAATTAGGCGCTGCACCGAATACATTGGTGGCGGTGGTGATGGAGAAAGGCTGGGAACAAATTGTTGCGGTTCTGGGCATTTTGATGTCTGGTGCGGCGTATTTACCCATTGACATCAATTTACCTCAAGAGCGACAAACCTACTTGCTGGAGCAAGGAGAGGTGAAGCTGGTTGTCTCTCAATCCAGGTTGAAGGAACAATTACCCCTGCCAAAAGACGTGCAATGTTTGGTTGTTAAGCCAGAGGAATTTGCAGAACTCCAGGTTCAGGAACTCCCATCGGTACAGTCGGTGACGGATTTAGCCTATGTGATTTATACCTCGGGATCTACCGGTGTACCTAAGGGGGTCATGATCGACCACCAAGGCGCCGTGAATACGATTTTAGATATCAACCAGCGCTTTGGCGTCACCGCCCGCGATCGCGTCTTGGCGCTATCGGCATTAAACTTTGACCTGTCGGTGTATGACATTTTCGGTTTACTCGCCGCTGGGGGCGCGATTGTTATGCCCTCACCGGAAAAACGCACCGATCCCGCACACTGGTTAGACTTGATTACCGCTCACCAAGTGACGTTGTGGAATACTGTTCCGGCTTTAATGCAAATGTTGGTGGATTATCGGGCTGATTATCCTAACCCAGACATCTTACCCTTACGATTAGTTTTATTAAGTGGGGATTGGATTCCTCTGAGTTTACCCCAACAAGTCCAAGCCCTTGGGTCAAACCTACAGGTGATCAGCCTGGGCGGAGCAACAGAAGCCTCAATTTGGTCAATTTATTATCCCATTGAAGAGGTTCAACCCACACAGCGGAGTATTCCCTATGGGAAACCCTTGCAGAACCAACAGTTTTATGTATTCAATGAGTTGATGCAGCCTTGTCCACTGTGGATACCGGGATACCTTTATATTGGTGGCATCGGACTCGCTCAAGGATACTGGAAAAATCCACAGAAGACCGAAGCCAGCTTTATTACTCATCCGTTAACGGGAGAGCAATTATACAAAACCGGTGACTTGGGACGGTATTTGCCCGACGGCAATATTGAATTTATCGGTCGAGAAGATTTTCAAGTCAAAATTAATGGATACCGTGTTGAATTGGGTGAAATTGAATCGGTATTAAGACAGCATCCGGCGGTTAAAGAGACTGTGGTGACAACTCTCGGAGAGTCCCGAGAACAGAAACGCTTAGTCGCTTACGTTGTCCCCGAACAAAATGCAACCCTTAAAGCGCAATCGGCGCAAACTGAAGCCTACGATCCCCATCAATTAGACGGCGTTATTGTCGATCCCCTAGAGCGGATTGAATTTAAGCTTAGACAACCCGGACTACGACCCAAACAAGCCGAGCAAACAACTATTGAGTTACCAAAACCGGAGTTTGATGAAGCTCTAAATCAAGCCTATCTCGCTCGTCAAAGTTATCGGCAATTTCAGCGTAGTTCGATTTCGTTAGACGACTTTAGCCAATTTTTAAGTTGCCTGTTCCCCATGCAACTGGAGAGTTATCCGCTGCCCAAATATCGTTATCCTTCCGCAGGAAGTCTTTATCCAGTACAGACTTATTTATGGATCAAGCCGAATGCTGTGAACGGGCTAGACGCCGGAGTTTACTACTACTCTCCCCCTGACCATCGCTTAGTCTTAATTTCAAACAGCGCTGAAATTGATGGGAGTATTTATGGGGGAAATCAGTCAATTTTTGAACAGTCAACTTTTGCCATCTTTTTAATTGGGCAGTTCAGTGCCATTTCGCCCATGTATGGCGATCTTGCCATGAATTTCTGCCTCCTGGAAGCGGGTCATATCGGTCAACTGTTGATGAGTAACGCGCCAACCTACTCCCTGGGTTTGTGTCCCATTGGTTATCTCGAATTTAGCCAATTACGAGAGGTATTCAAACTCGAATCAACTCAGCGTCTGCTGTATAGTTTTGTGGGAGGAAAAATTGAGGCGGCTCAAACTCAACGCTGGTTCTCGTCTGATTCGGGACAAAGATCACCTTTTAATGCTGATGAATTGCGAGAGTATTTACAACAGAAGTTACCCGACTACATGGTTCCCAAACTTTTCATGGCGTTAGACACGTTGCCACTGACTCCCAATGGTAAAGTTAACTACAAAGCCCTACCTCAGCCGGATCAGGTGAATCCTCCACTGGAAAAAGTTGTTACGCCACCCCGTACTCCGGTTGAAAAACAGTTAGTTCAGATGGTGGAAACTATTCTTGGGTTAAATGGGGTAGGAATTGACGACAATTTCTTTGAAATCGGGGGGGATTCCCTTGTCGCCACTCGCCTCATCTCCAGAATTCGGAAAGACTTTGAGATTGAACTCCCTCTCCGTCAATTCTTTGAGGAGCCAACAGTTAGCCACATCGCTGACTACATTGAAACAGTCAGTTGGGTGGGGAAAGAGTTAGACGAGGCAGAGTTTGATCACGACGAAGAAGAAATATGAAACCCTAGAGCGCTTAAGCATCGGATGGATTGAATCAACACCGTCAACTCACCAATTATGGAGTCATTGAAACCAACAACAGGATGATGCGTCAAAAACTATCTTTATCTAGGCTGCGAACCTTATTTAATACTTACCAGACTATCCGGAAAAATAGTCAAAATCCTGACTTCGTTCTATTAAAAACGATTTATTCTGGACGGTTTCAATTTGGTGACTTGGTTTCCCCTAATGTCATGAATCATACTGGAAGCGATTTACCGTTCATCCAGGATTTATAGAGATCAACATGGGGATAGAGTGAGCCAATAGTTCAGAGAGCATGGAGCAAGAAGAGTAAGAACAATGAATCAAAGCCGGGTGGTCAAATTTCTGTCTCGACTCCGAAAACTAAATATTCAAGTGATTGCTGAAGGAGAAAAGTTACGGTATCGAGCCCCGAAAGGCGTTTTAACAGCTGAACTCCGTCAAGAAATTGCCGAGTATAAACCAGAAATCCTCGCCTTTCTGAATACAGTCGAGGGTAAGGTGAAATCGGCACTGCCTCCCATTCAGGGTATTCCGAGGAACCAACCCTTACCACTCTCATTTGGTCAAGAGCGACTCTGGTTTCTTGACCAACTTGAAGGTTCAACTGCCTATAACGAGCATGGCGGAATCCGAATTACAGGTGCGCTAGATGTCAGTGCTATACAACGTGCCTTTGCCGAGGTTTTGCGCCGCCATGAAGTGCTGCGGACGACTTTCCCCTTGGTCGATGGTATGCCACAGCAAGCGATCGCACCCGAGGCAACGGCAGAACTGACACAATTAGATTGGCAGCATCTATCGGCAAGCGAACGAGAGAGCCGATTGTCTGATTATGCCCAACAGCAAGCCCAGATGCGGGTTGATTTAGCCGCAGGACCGCTAGTGTATGCCACGTTGATCCACCTCGCGCCGGATGAATGGGTGCTGTTGATTGTGATGCACCATATCATTTGCGACTATTGGTCAATCGGTATTTTTATTCAAGAACTTTCGGCTTTGTATCAAAGCTTTAGTCAACAGAAACCCTCTCAGTTACCGGAACTGGTGATCCAGTATGCGGACTATGCCCATTGGCAGCGTCATCGGCTCAATGGCGAGTGGCTCGAATCCCAACTGTCTTACTGGAAGGAGCAGTTAGCCAATGTGCCCTCTTTGCTCAAACTGCCCACGGATCGCCCTCGACCCTCGGTGCAACGCTATCGGGGTGAGGCTCAAACCTTCATTATCGACCCCTGGTTAACTCAACAGTTGCAGGAGTTGAGCCAACGGTGTGGCACAACGCTATTCATGACGCTGTTGGCGGCATTTTCTACCCTATTGTACCGCTACAGCGCTCAAGAGGATATTCTCATTGGTTCGCCCATCGCTAATCGCAACCGAGCCGAAATTGAACCCCTGATCGGCTTTATTGCCAACATATTGGTATTGCGCGTGCGCCTAGAGGACAATCCCAGTTTTGTCCAATTATTGGAACAAGTACGGGACGTCACATTGCAAGGGTATGGTCATCAGGATTTACCCTTTGAGCAAGTGGTGGAAGCCCTGCAACCCGAGCGTTCATTAAGCTACTCGCCACTGTTCCAAGTCTTGTTCGTCTTTCAGAATGTACCCAAAGAGCCATTAGTGTTACCTGGGGTGACTCTAAACCCCTTCGCTCCAGAGACACAAACCGCCAAGTTTGATCTGACATTAATGATCGAGGAGAGCGAGCAAGGCTTAATCGGAACCTGGAAGTACAATACAGACTTATTCAACCCAGAAACCATTGCTGGCATGGCTGGGCATTTCCAAACCCTATTGTCCGCGATCGCAACGGCTCCAGACCAGCGGGTGAGTCAATTCCCACTCCTGAGTGAGCAACAGAAATACCAGTTGCTGGTGGAATGGAACCAAACAGCAGCCACTTATCCCCAAGACAAATGCATCCATCAGTTGTTCGAGGCACAAGTGGAACAAACCCCCGATGCGGTAGCCGTGGTTTGTGAAGACCATCACCTGACCTACTCAGAATTAAATCGTCGGGCGAATCAATTGGCATACGAGTTACAAAGCTTGGGTGTCGGTCCAGAGGTGTTGGTGGGCATCTGTTTTGAGCGCTCTGTCGAAATCATCGTGGCGCTGCTAGGGATTCTCAAAGCGGGTGGTGCTTATGTCCCCCTTGACCCCACCTATCCCCCAGAACGTTTGCACTATCTGTTAAGCGATTCCCAAGTCTTGGTGCTGCTCACTCAGCAAAAATTCTTGGATCTATTGCCGCCCTCTTCAGCCCATGTCATTTGTTTAGACATAGACAACCAAAACCTGGATGCCAAGAGTCAGGAGAATCCAGTCTGTCGCACCCATGCCCATAATCTTGCCTATGTCATTTATACCTCTGGGTCTACTGGCAAGCCCAAGGGAGTTGCCATTGAGCAAAAATCCATCTTAAATTACCACTACGGTGTGACCGATCGGATGACGTTTCAGCCCAATCGCCATTTTGCTTTAGCGGCTACCATTAGTGCTGATTCAGGTCTCACCACTATTTTTGCCTGTTTATCGACCGGGGGAACTCTTCATCTGCTTTCGGATCAACGAGTGTTTGACCCAGATGCCTTTGCGGACTACTTCACTCGCCATCCCATAGACTATTTCAAAATAGTTCCCTCCCATCTGGCGGCGTTGCAAACCCCAACCACTCAACAGTCAATCCTGCCCCAAAAACTCTTGATTCTCGGTGGTGAATCCTCCAATGCAGATTGGGTGCAACGCCTTCAAGAGCAAGCCCCAACCTGCACCATTTTTAATCACTACGGTCCAACAGAAGCCACCGTCGGCGTCTTAGTCTATCAGGTCGAGGATAAGTCAGATCTGTCCCAATACTCACAACTTCCCCTAGGTCGTCCCCTGGCAAATACCCAAATCTACATTCTTGACTCCCAGCTACAACCTGTACCCATCGGCGTTCCCGGTGAATTACATATCGGTGGTGTCTATTTAGCCCGAGGCTACCTCAACCGACCCGATCTCACAGCGCTGAAA
Source organism: Coleofasciculus chthonoplastes PCC 7420 (assembly GCF_000155555.1). Classification (GTDB taxonomy): domain Bacteria; phylum Cyanobacteriota; class Cyanobacteriia; order Cyanobacteriales; family Coleofasciculaceae; genus Coleofasciculus; species Coleofasciculus chthonoplastes_A. The sequence continues at coordinate 25,953 of NZ_DS989863.1, read as the reverse complement.
TTCATCCCCAATCCGTTCAGCCAAGAGCCAGGCTCACGTCTGTATAAAACCGGAGATCTTGCCCGTTATCTACCCGATGGCACCATTGAATTGCTAGGTCGCATTGATCTCCAAGTCAAAATTCGTGGCTTCCGGATTGAACTGGGAGAGATTGAAGCCATACTCAGTGAACATCCACAAGTGCAAACGGCAGCAGTTATTGCTCGCTCCGAACCATCAGGAGACAAGCGTCTCGTGGGCTATGTGGTGGTCAACCACGAACCCGCCCCCCCGATTAGTGAGCTACGCAACTTCCTGAAGCAGCATCTGCCTGAGTATATGATACCCGCGACCTTTGTGGTGTTAGCGGAACTGCCCCTGTTAGCCAACGGTAAGCTCAATCGCCAAGCGTTACCCGATCCCGAAGTGAATGGGGTTCGCGAAACTGAGTTAGTCCCGCCCCAAACCCCCATAGAACAGACCTTAGCGGTGATTTGGCAGGAGGTTATGAATCTGCCTCAAGTGAGCCGCCATGATAATTTCTTTGCCATCGGCGGAGACTCGATCCTGAGTATCCAGGTGGTCTCTCGCGCCAAGCAAGTGGGTCTTCAAATCACACCAAAACAGCTATTCCAACATCAAACCCTGGCTGAACTGGCGGCTGTCGCCAACACAACGACTACTGTGATTGCTCAACAGCAGACTGTCACGGGAGACGTTCCTCTGACTCCCATTCAAACCTGGTTTTTCGAGCAAAATTGGTCTGAACCCCATCATTTTAATCAGTCGGTACTATTGCAAGTACCCCATACCTTCCAGGCTGAGGTTTTGTGCCAAGCGGTTAGCCAATTGCTAGAGCATCATGATGCCTTACGTCTACGGTTTAATGTTCAGGCAGGGAACTGGCAGCAGATCAACAACGGGCTGGAAGACACTGTACCGTTTGAGTCAGTTGATTTATCAGATAAGTCCCCATCCCAACAATCCAGGGCGATTGAAGACATGGCGGCTGCCCGACAAGCCAGCTTAAATCTCTCAGCCGGTCCGTTGATGCGAGTCATACTGTTTAAGTTGGGTAGCAACCGTGAAGGACGTTTACTGATCATCATTCATCACCTCGCCGTCGATGCCGTTTCGTGGCGGATACTAATTGAGGACTTATTGAAGGTTTATCAGCAGCTAGAACAGGGAAAAAGCCGACAACTGCCGCCGAAAACCACCGCCTTTCAAGATTGGTCGAGGCGTCTGCGTGATTATGCCCAATCAAAGGATTTACAGCAACAGTTGCAGTATTGGCTGAATTTACCTTGGTCGAACGTCGCACCACTGCCAATGGATGAACCGACGAACCTACATCAGAATACAGTGGCAAATGCCGCTGACATATCTGTGGCGTTAGAGCAAAAGCAAACGGATGCCCTCCTTCAGGAGGTATCGGTTGCCTACAATACCCAAATCAATGATGTTCTTTTGACCGCATTAGTACAGACGTTGAAGATATGGACGGGCAACTCTGCTGTTCTCATTGATTTGGAAGCCCATGGACGAGAAGACTTATTTGAGGAGGTGGATATATCCCGAACAGTGGGCTGGTTTACGAGTATTTTTCCTGTCCTATTACAGGATGCAACTTTAACGGCACCTGGAGAGCAACTTAAGGTAATCAAAGAACAATTGCGTGCTATTCCCGATCGGGGGATTGGTTACGGCATTCTCCGTTATCTCAGTCAAGACCCTGAAAGTTGCCGTCAACTGAAGGCATTGCCTCAAGCAGAGATTCGCTTTAATTACTTTGGACAATTGCTACAGGAAACCGTCCTGGGCGTAAGTTGGCAAGTTGATCATCGGTTGAAGCAGTTTGATCGTAGTCCCCAGGGAAATCGGCCCTATTTATTAGATATAAATGCCATGATTGTGGAAGGAGAATTGAAAATTACGTGGACGTATTGCCATAAAATTCATCACGGTGATACAGTAAAAAAACTAGCTAATCAGTATAAAGAAGCCCTACAGGAACTAATTGACCATTGTCTGTCTCCTGAAGCCCAGGGATACACGCCCTCAGATTTTCCGGAAGCTGGGTTGAATCAACAAGAACTGGATAGTTTATTGGAAGAGGTAGGACTGTGAATCAAACAGCAGAAAAGCGCAAGACTATAGAAGCAATTTATCCGCTCTCGCCAATGCAACAGGGAATGTTGTTTCATACCCTTTATGCGCCCCATTCAGGAGTCTATGTTGAGCAAAAGTTGTTTACCCTGTCGGGGCATCTTGATCGCGCTGCCTTTAAGCAAGCATGGCAGAAGGTGATCGAACGCCATCCCGTTTTGCGGACGTTATTTGTGTGGGAAAATCAACAGCAACCTCTACAGGTAGTCCGCAAACAGGGGGAGTTACCTTGGATGGATTACGATTGGCGCGATCTATCTGCCCAGGAGCAACAGCAGCGCTTGCAGGACTTGTTGCAATCAGACCGCCATCAGGGGTTTGTTCTCAACCAGACTCCCCTGATGCGCTTTACCCTGATTGAGCTTCCGGAGCAACGCTATCAGTTTCTCTGGAGTCATCACCATATTTTAATGGATGGTTGGTGCCTCCCGATTCTGCTCAAAGAAGTTTTGACCTTCTATGAAGCTGACAATCCAGGTCAAAGGGGTTTACTGACGACGCCTCGTCCCTATCGAGACTACATTGCTTGGTTGCAACAGCAAGACCGATCCGAGGCGGAAGCATTTTGGCGACGGACGCTCCAGGGATTTAGAGCGCCCACACCCCTAGTTGTTGATCGCCCTCAGCATCAAGGCTGGGAACAGCAACCCAATTATCAAACCCAGGAACTGCGATTATCATCCAACGTTACTCAAGGACTTCAAACCTTAGCCCGAGAGCATTCTCTCACCTTAGCTACCCTGATCCAAGGTGCTTGGGCGCTATTGTTGAGTCGCTATAGCGGAGAGTCAGAGGTGGTGTTTGGAGTAACGGTATCGGGACGTTCGGGTAACTTATCCGGCATCCAAGAGATGGTTGGACTGTTCATTAACACCCTACCCTTGCGGGTTTCAGTCCCCAGAGACAAGTCCTTGTTGGGTTGGCTAGAGCAACTCCAACAGACACAAATCAACCTGCAGGAGTATAGCTATATTCCCCTAGCAGACATTCAACAGCTTAGTGAGGTGCAAGCCCCAATCACCCTGTTTGAGAGCATTGTGGTGTTTGAAAACTATCCGGTCGATCAATCGTTGAGGCAGTCAAACCACTCCCTCACCGTCACAGATGTAGAGGTTTTTGAACAAACCAATTATCCCCTGACGGTGTTGATCCTGGCTGAAGCTGAATTATTAATTAAACTGAGTTACGATCGCAGTCGTTTTGACGCCGATACCATAGCGCGTATGGCAGGACATTTACAGACAATCCTAGACGCGATCGCGGCTAATCCACAGCAGCAAGTCGGGGAACTGCCCTTGTTGACTGATGCTGAACAGCAACAGTTGTTAGTCGAATGGAACCAGACAACTACCGATTATCGAGATACCTGTCTCCATCAGAGGTTCGAGCAACAGGTTGAGCGCACTCCTGATGCCATAGCCGTAGAGTTTGACAATGCTGTATTGACCTATCAGCAGTTGAATGAGCAAGCTAATCAGTTAGCTCACTATCTGCAATCATTGGGGGTAAAACCTGAGGAATTAGTGGGTTTGTGTGTTGAGCGCTCTTTAGACATGGCGATCGCACTATTAGCCATCCTGAAAGCAGGTGGAGCCTATGTCCCCCTCGACCCCGCTTATCCCCGAGAACGGCTGGCTTTTATGCTAGAGGATACTCAATCCAAACTCATCCTCACCAAATCCCGATTGCGATCGCTGCTCCCCGATGTCCCTCATCTCGTCTGTCTTGATGAACAAAGGGACTTGATCACCCAACAACCCACCACGAATCCCACCAGTTCCGTCACCCCCCACAACCTTCTCTACGTCATCTATACATCGGGTTCGACCGGGCAACCCAAAGGCATTACCCTATCTCACCAAGCCCTAGGCAACCTGATTCACTGGCATCTAGACACCATGGAAAAGGGGGTTGGGGTTCTCCAATTTGCGTCCCTCAGTTTTGATGCCAGCTTTCACGAAATGTTTGCGGCTTGGTGTTCCGGTGGCACACTGTACATGATTTCAGAGAATCTCCAGTTGGATGTGGATAAACTCGTCCATTTCTTAGCTAAAAAAACCATACAGAAAGTCATTTTTCCAGTCGCTTTGTGGCAACAAATTGCCCAAGTGTATGGGCATCAATCTCATTTGTTTCGTCATCTAACTGAGGTGGTGACAACGGGTGAACAGTTGCAAATTACTCAGCCAATTATTGAGTTGTTTAAGCAGCTCCACCATTGCTATTTGCATAATCATTATGGTCCATCAGAAACCCATGTCGTTACATCCTATACATTCAACGATTCACCCGATACCTGGCCCATTTATCCTCCCATTGGTCAACCGATCGCCAACACACAGATTTACATTCTAGACCAGCAATGGCAACCCGTTCCGATTGGCGTTCCCGGTTTTTTATGCATTGGCGGGGCAAATCTGGCACGAGGTTATCTCAATCGTCCCCACTTAACCGCCGAGAAATTCGTGTCCAATCCGTTTGGCACAGGAAAACTTTACCAAACAGGTGACATGGCGCGGTATTTGCCAGATGGCAACATTGAGTTTCTGGGGCGGGTCGATCACCAGGTCAAGATTCGCGGCTTCCGGATCGAATTGGGTGAAGTCGAAGCCGTTTTAAGCAAACACCCACAGTTAAGCCAAGTAGTCGTCACCGTACAGGGAAACACCGCCAATGAAAAACGACTCGTCGCCTATGTCGTTGCCAAACCAGAACAGACCGTAACAGCCGAACAATTGCGGCAGTTTCTGTTGTCGAAATTACCAGAATACGCCATTCCATCAACATTTGTTGCTCTAAACGCCTTACCGTTAACACCCAATCAAAAAGTTGATCGTCGAGCGTTACCTATACCCGACTTAGTATTCAGCGATGCAAACGAGTATGTACCGCCAAGGACACAAAAAGAAGAAATAATCGCCAATGTATTCGCTTCAGTCCTCAAACAGCCGCAAGTAGGTATCCACCACAACTTCTTTGAACTGGGTGGACATTCCCTCTTGGCCACTCAAGTCGTCTCGCGACTGCGGCAAATCTTCCAAAGAGAAATCCCCCTACGCACCTTATTTGAAGCCCCCACCGTCGCCGAATTGGATACCGCCCTCACCGCCAGTGAAACCACCAACGGTGGCAAAGTTCTACCAGAAATCACAGCCATACCCAACCCAGAAGAACCCCTGCCCTTATCCTGGGCACAAGAACGATTATGGTTTTTGCAGCAACTCGAAGGGATTACCCCCACCTACAACATCTGTAGCGCCCTGAAAATCACCGGACCCCTGGAGCGCGTTGCCCTAGAGCAAGCCATGAGTGAGCTGATAGAACGTCATCAGGTACTCAGAAGCACATTTAAAAGCAGCAACGGCATTCCTCGCGTCGAATTGCTGCCCCTCTGGGATTTCAGTATCCCACTCATCGATGGGCGCTCCTGGTCAAAATCGCCACAATCGGAAAGAATCAAAGACTTCGCCATCCAACAAGCCCAACAAGGGTTTGACCTGAGCAGCGAACCGCTGATGCGGGTGAAACTCTTGCAGCTAGAGGAGCAATCCTACATTCTGCTATTGAGTTGGCACCATATCATCTTTGACGCCTGGTCAAAGGAAATATTTGTGCGCGAACTCATCGCCCTGTATCAAAGCCACATCACTCAAGAGCCCCCCGGTTTACCCCCTCTGCCCATCCAATATACCGATTTCGCCTACTGGCAGCGACAATGGCAAAAGGCAGAAATAATCGAGGCACAACTCAACTATTGGCAGCACCAACTCGCTGGAGGCTTACCCCAATTGCCTTTAGGTACAAATCCCCCGGTATCAGGGACTCCTAATCATCAAGGGGCAAAGGAAACCATCCGCTTATCCTGCCAACTCACAGCATCCTTAAAACAATTGAGCCAGAGCCAAGGCGTCACCCTATTTATGACCTTGTTGGCGAGCTTCAAGGTGCTATTATCTCGCCACACCGGAGAAGAGGATATCATTATCGGTGCCCCCATTGCCGGTCGTCATCACCTAGGCACAGAAAATCTAATCGGCTTTTTTATCAATACCTTGCCCATCAGGAGTGACCTATCAGGAAATCCCAGCTTTGTCTCCTTATTGCAGAGGGTGCGCTCGGTGACCCTAGAAGCCTATCAAAATCAAGACATTCCCTTTGAGAAAATCGTCGAACACCTGCGCCCAGAACGCTCATTAAGTCGGCATCCCATCTTTGATGTCACCTTGAATCTCCTCAACACCCCAGCCGCCCAACTGGAGGTGCCGGGATTGACCTTTGAGCCATTAACCTGGAGCGAAACCGATGCCAAATTCGGGTTGAGCGCCCTGGTGCAAGAAATCGATGAGCAACTCAACATCACTCTGGTGTATCGCCGGGAACTGTTTGCCAAACAGGAGATGGAGAATTTCTTAGCCCAGTATGAGTATTTACTCCAACAAATCATTGAGCAACCCGATAAGTCGATTCACTCCTATTCTCTAGTCACCCCACAATGCCAATCCCAGCTCCCTGACCCAACCATCCGGTTAGACGTACCCGAATACGCCCCAGTCACCAGCCAGATAGCCAACTGGGTCGCCTTGACCCCCCAACAAGTGGCAATCACTCACCTGGGTGAGAGGGTATCCTACGCCCAATTATGGCAAAGGGCTTTTGAGATTGCCCAAGTTCTCTTAGCTGAGGGTGTGCAGCCGGGAGACGTTGTTGCCCTCTGGGGGGAAGCCAGTGTGGGACTGATTGCCGCCATGGTCGGGGTATTCTTGTCGGGGGGTGTCCTATTAATCATTGACTCCACCCTGCCAGAGGCTCGAATGCAGGTGATGGTCAAGGAATCGGGAGCGAAGTATCTGCTCAACTTGGGGGATAATGCCATACCCCAAACCCTCACAATCGGGGCAGCCCAGCTGATTGACATTCAGCCCAAGACTGGGGAACCCTGCCAGAGTCCCAGCCAAGTGATGCCATTGCCCCAACTTACCCCAGAAGCTCCCGCCTACATCTTCTTCACCTCAGGTAGCACCGGTAAACCCAAAGGCGTGTTAGGCACCCACCGTGGGCTAGCTCATTTTCTCGCTTGGCAGGGGCAGACCTTTGAGATTACTCCCCAAGACCGAGTGGCTCAATTAATCCGTCTCAGTTTTGATGCCCTGCTGCGAGATGTGTTTTTACCCTTAACCCATGGGGCAAGACTCTGTTTACCTGACCCGGAGAGGAATTTAGAACCCTCACAAATTTTCAATTGGTTAGACAAACAACAAATTACGGTAATTCACACAGTCCCGACGGTGGTGCAGTATTGGCTCACTCAAAAGCCCCAGGGCATCGGTTTAGAGTCATTACGCTGGCTGTTGTTGTCCGGAGAACCCTTAACCCAAACGGTGGTGCAGCAATGGCGAGAAAGTTTTCCGGCATCAGGGCAGATGGTCAACTTGTACGGGACAACGGAGATGACCATGGTGCAATGCTATTATCCGGTGCCCATAGAGCCGCCATTGGGTGTGATGCCGGGAGGGTGGTCTTTACCCCACAGCCAAGCCCTGATTTTGAATCCAGCCAACCAGTTGTGTGGCATCGGTGAAATCGGTGAAATCGTGATTCGCTCGGGCTGGGGCACCTTGGGCTATATCAATGAGCCGGAGGCGCAACAGCAACGGTTTAAGCCCAATCCCTACGGCGATGACCCCCAGGTGGTGTGCTACTACACCGGGGACTTGGGGCGTTATCGGGCAGATGGGTCAGTGCAGGTGTTGGGGCGTCAGGATGAACAACTCAAGATTCGAGGCATTCAGGTGCAACCTGGGGAGATTGAGGCGGTGTTGAATCAGCACCCCAAGGTGGCGGCGAGTGTGGTGACGGTGTGGGAAGCGTCTCCAGGGGATAAACGCTTAGTGGCTTATGTGGTCGCCAGAAAGAATCAGCCCTGGGAGGGGTCGGAGTTACGCACTTTTGTGCAGCAGCAGTTACCGGATTATCTGCTCCCCTCTGGCTGGGTAGCACTGGAGGCGTTACCGATGAGTGCCAATGGCAAGGTCAATCGGCGGGCATTGCCTGACCCATCAGAGAGTCTGGGGAACCGAACGGCGCAAGTGGCTCCAAGGACGCCTACGGAGGCGGTGATGGTGAAGCTGTTTGCTCAACTGCTGGGAGTTGAGGCTGTTGGGGTGGAGGAGAATTTCTTTGACATCGGGGGGCATTCCCTGTTGGCGACTCAACTGGTTTCTCGGTTGCGAGAGGCTTTTGATCTGGAACTTCCCTTGCGTACTCTGTTTTCCTCTCCTACTCCCGCCGCTTTGGCTGTCATCATTGATAAAATGAAAGTTACTGCCGATACGAAAATTGATGCACCTAAAATCACAAAGATTTCTCGCGAACGACGCCGAGTTCAACTTTCGTCTCAAGAGGAGCTAAAACTTCCTGATTCCTTAAAAAACTTAAACTCAGGAATGAACATTCAAGGAAATGATCCGAATCAGTGACATTGAGCGCATTGGTTATGGGTCTCTAATGGCCCAGGTATAACCGACAGCAGGACAGCAACTCTTGCACCATTCATGCGGTTAGTTGATGATAGTTGTTATCACGATTGAGGAGAAGCGTTTTTAGGCGGCGATGTCAGTTTTATATAGACCAAAACGTTTTGGATTTAGGAAGGTAAACTATAAATATGTTAGGAATATTAGGCGGGATGGGTCCCTTAGCATCAGCAGAGTTTATCAAAACAATCTATGAATATAATATTTTCGGAGAAAAAGAACAAATAGCACCTAAAGTGCTGCTTTATTCCGATCCAAGTTTTCCTGATAGAACGGAGGTTTTACTAAGAGGAGAATATGATTGGCTCTTGAATAATTTAACTAATGCTCTATATCAATTATGTGATTTACAGGTTTCGAGAATTATCATCTGTTGTATAACATCTCATTATCTATTGCCCCAGCTTCCAATTCAACTAAGAGAGCGAATTATTTCACTGGTAGACGTGATCCTAAATGAGGTTCTAGAACGACAAGAAAATCATTTATTGCTGTGTACCCATGGAACACGAAAGTTAAAAATATTCCAAGACAATAATTTATGGCAACGAGCAAAAAAATACATTGTTCTTCTGGATGATGAAGATCAAGAGAATATTCACAACATGATTTATCACATTAAAATTTATCCTAGGGCTTATTCTAGTCAATCTAATCTTCAATTTTTAGAGAGGATGAAAAAGAAGTATAAAACAGAGTGTTTGATAGCTGGTTGCACAGAAATACATTTATTAAATAAGTTTTTGTTGACACAAAAAAAATCTATAAATTGCCCATTTTTAGATCCTCTAATTGTGGTTGCTCAAAAGCACATAAATACCGTACCCTAAATAAGGAAGAAATAAAACGAAGAAACCTATCGCAATATTATTAAAATTATTGATCTGAACTATTAGTTTTTTAAGTAATAGGCAATGTTTTAAGCTGGATAAATGTTAGATATTATTTACTAATCATTTGTCACCTAGCACAAGTATGAAACTATTTCAGTATAAGCATTATACCTAGAAAATTTCTCAGGTTTTATTTCGGATAAATATCTCTGAATTGAAGTTTTATGGTAAGTAGTATCTTTTCTTATAGGATTTGTTGTGCCAATTTTTTGATTAATTTTGATGATAGTTGAAATAGGTATATAAAGAACGATAAACTCCTTTAGTTTGGATAAAAAAACGAACTATTTCATTGTTTATTGCCCTCCCAAGCCTCTGATATTCTCACCAGTTCTTGATCTGAATTATGAAATCTGTCAGTCAACCATTTGCACTTGTTCGTGAACTCCCTACCTTTACTCTCTTCTGGCTGGGACAGTCTCTGTCTGAAATTGGAAATCGTCTTACGGGTTTTGGCTTAGGTATCTGGGTTTATCAACACACTCATACGGTTACACAACTAAGTTTAGTTATATTTCTTACAACCTTACCTGGTGTATTAATTACTCCTTTTGTTGGTGCCTTTGTAGATCGCTGGAATCGACAATGGATCATCATTTTTAGTGACCTAGCTGCGGCTTTTATCACACTAACACTCGCTTTACTACTACTTACGGATCATCTACAAGTCTGGCATACCTATCTATCTGCATTTTTTACTTCAGTGTGTGGTTCTTTTCAAATGACGGCTAAGTCAGCAGCTTTACCCATGATGGTTCCCAAAAATTGGATTGGAAGAGCTAATGGCTTGATTCAGTTCAGCACAGCAGTCGGACAACTTTCTGCACCAATCCTTGCTGGTGTAATCATTGCCACTTTCAAGCTTCAGGGTTTGCTGCTCATTGATTTCTCTACTTATCTCATTGGATTGTTTACACTCTTAGTGATTCAGATTCCTCAACCTAAACCCAGCACCATCTCAGCTGAGGGAGATGCGGCAATTATTCAGGAGATTATTTACGGATGGAAAATCATTTCATCTCGCCTATTTTTGGTTATGTTATTAGTCTTCATGAGCGTTCATTTCTTTGTTGATGGGATGACTAGCGTTTTAATTAATCCACTGGTCTTATCCTTTTCCTCAACGACGACATTTGGGACTGTTATTTCGTTTGCGAGTTGTGGAATGGTTGCTGGGAGTATCTTTATGAGTATTTGGGGTGGTGGAAAACAATCAACTTCTGCTTTGTTTATGTTTTCTGCATTAAATGGAATAGGTTTAATTATCGCTGGAGTTAAACCCAATATCTCTACAATCGCTGTTGGTCTTTCTCTGTCGTTTTTTACCTTGCCAATTATTTTAGGTACTAATCAGACAATTTGGCAAACTAGCGTAAACCCCAATGTTCAGGGGCGTGTACTCTCATTATTCAGCACAGTAACGGGTCTAACCTTGGCTTTTGGTAATCTTAGTGCCAGTCCACTAGCAGACCGAATCTTTGAACCGATTCTATCCGATGATGGGTTGTTGGCTAACAGCGTTGGACAGTTAATTGAAACGGGTCAAGGGCGTGGAATTGGTTTTTTGATGATTATAGCAGGGTTGTTTGTTTTATTTACATCAGCCATCTTTTACAGTTATAATCGCTTGCGAAAGGTTGATCTGGATTAGCTAGCCATCGCTTCCTCGTTCCGCACCCTCAACCGTCTCATGCGCTCGGCTCAGTTTCTCCCCGAAAACCAATATCAAAGTCAGTTTCCAGAATATTGAACAGATGAATGATATTATCGTCGCACATCTGTGACGCGCCAACTCAGCTTAAGATTTATCCAGAAATTCCACACCGTCACCGCCGCGATTGCAATTAACTTAGAAACATATTCATTGATGCCAAAGACATTAAACAACAAATTCACCAGTAACACATTGAGAATGAGTCCGGCTAAACAGACTAAATTGAACTTTAAAAATCGCTCCAGTCGCTGACGCCATCCCCGTTGATGTCGAGAAATATCGCCAAACGTCCATAAATCATTCCACAAGAAATTATTGAGAATCGCGACTTCAGCTGACAGAATCGCACTGCGGGTTAATCCCAATCCCGCTTGCTCTCGCAGCAGATAAAATATCCCCATATCCACAAATACGCCACTGAAACCGACTACACCAAAGCGAATAAATCGACCAATAGGACCCAAGGATAAACGTAAGCGTAGTAAGTGTTGCAAATACTCTACATACTGTTTCCACGTAACCTTACTTTCCCCCGCTTGACGCTCTTGAAACACATACCCCACTTCCCCAATCCAAGGAACTTTCCCTCGACCCAAGACTTCAATTAAAATTTTGTAACCCAGGGGACTCAGAGGACGACCGACTAAACATTGACGGCGTACCATAAAATAACCACTCATGGGGTCAGAAACCCGCCCGATGACTCCCGGTAAGAGGATTAAGCCAATCGTTTGAGCGCCACGGGATAAAAAGCGGCGGATAATACTCCAATCACTCACACCACCACCTTCAACATGGCGACTTGCAACGGCTAAATCTGCACCCCGTTGGATCTCACTCCATAGCTGTAATAACAGTTCGGGGGGATGCTGGAGATCCGCATCAATTACCCCCAAAACCTCTCCCCGCGCCACTTGCCATCCTCGGATCACAGCGGTAGAGAGTCCCCGTTCGTCAATCCGCCGCATGACTTGTAGCTGAGGATAATCCGCCGTGAGTTCCATCGCCACTTTCCAGGTTTCATCTGGACTATTGTCATCGACGACAATCAGTTCATAGTCTCCCGCTAATTGGGAATCGAGTAATCGGCTCAATTGCTCGACAATCTGGGGAATATTCTTCGCTTCTTTGTACGTGGGAATAATTAGGGAAAACTGTAAGTGACCTTCTTTTGTTGTCGCTAAGACAGTAGTTACATCCGGAACCACAAAGGAACCGGACGGAACAGGAAGCAGGGAATTCGGGGGATTGACATTCATTAGCTGTTTTTAACGTTTGATTTAAGCAGCTTTATTGCATTTCGTGCAGCGAGTATGACGTAGTTTGCTTCTTTGCAGGAGCGAGTATAACATAAGACATAAGACGATCAAATCCATTAACTTTCATCTTTCTCACCGACTTATTGAGAACGTTGATAGAGGTGAACAGTGAATTGGTCTTCTTCCATTGTTCCCACCAGTGGCTGGGTTTCTACCAACTGGTATTGAGGCTTTAAAGTGGTCTGGATGTTTTGTTGAAACGTCAGTTTTTCGGCTTCTGTTTTGGGCTTTGACCATATCGGATCACCGCTATCTAACCAGAGTACACGAGAAAAATTACCCGTTTGAGTATTCAAGGTTTTCTCTAATACCGGAGCCAGTTTCGCGGGAGGTTGCGCCAGTAAGGTGACGGGCAAATCTGGGGGAATATAATAGGCTAAACGGAGGACGTGACCCCAAGCCTGAGAATTCATAGCGATTAAGGTAGGAGTTGTCGGTTCTTGCTCAATGATGTCGGCAATTTGATGGAACATCCGGCGATCGCGTAATGTGAAATCCCCGATACTGATCACTAGATAGAACCCTAACACTATCGCGGCGGCGAGGGGTCGCCATTTTCCCATTGTCCGCTCAATCCAGGCGGCGATTAAGAGCAAGCATCCGGGTAAAATAAAGATCATCGATCGCCCCCAGCCAAAACCAACGGTAAATTGACCTTTGAGGATATCCACCATTAACGCCAGGACAAGGGGAAAAATCCCCAATAGTAACGCCACACCCAAAACCCTGTAGTGATGCTGACGCCATAGCCTGATACTACAGACAACCAAGAGTGCGATCGCGCCTATCCCAGCGATAGTAGCACTGACAAGGGGTAAACTGGTAACCCAATCTCCTAACACTAAATGAATACCTAGGGTTTGCGTCACTCCTTCGAGGTGTTTCCCTACGGTTTCCATCCAGGTTTGAGTCCCGCCAAACCGCTCTAAATCAGCATTTCGTAGTTGTTGTCGGGTTCCCCATAACACCCAAGGAATCATTAATATGATCCCCGCCACAAACCGGAGTCCGTGTTGCCACCAATGTTGCCGATCTAACCATAAGACTAAGACAGCCAGAGCGACAATAAAAAAGGCGAAGTAATAAAAAGTCAGGAAACCTGCGGCGATTGAGCCAATGAAGACTAGATTCCATAAGAGTTTAGTATAGAAACTTGATCCCTCACCATCCTTGTATTCTTTATCTGGAACCGTTAGCCTTTTGGGTTCAATCAATTCCAGCGCCGCCCAAGCACTAAGAATCACCCACAACAATAGTGGACCATACATGCGGACATTGAGCGAGTGAAAGAGATAATAAGCATTAGTGCCTAAAAGAGCCGCCAATAACAAACCGCCTTGATGACCCAGCAAACGACGACCTAAACCATAAGCGCTACCGATTGCACCGATACTAAAGAAAACGTTTAAGCTGCGCGTAGCCGCTACCCCATTACCGAACAGTCGTAACCAAAGATGTTGACCCAGAAAAAATAGAGGCGGATGGGGTTCACCAGCTAATCCTTGGAGTAACTTTTTTAAAGTGGCTGGGATAGCACCAATACCGTTTTCTACAGGTAAACTCAGTAATGGGGTATAGTCAGCTAAGGTAACCGGCAACTCCTTCGGCGTGGAATAGGACGTTTTTTGACCCGTAGACAGCAGCAGGGACAACACCTCGTCGTACCAAAATTCTCGGTGACTTAAGTTAACGAGTCTTAACAGGACTGCGATCGCGATCGCGATCAGTAATGCCCAAGAAAATGTCCGGGAGAGTTTAGAGAGGGGAAAACTTCGGCTCATCAGAGAGGGCGATAGACACAAGAGTAGGTTCTTTGCCAGTTTAATCGATCATTTGGCGGTATTTTTCTTTAGCTACATTAATCTTGACGAAAAAGGCGGGAGTGCAACACATCCTCCCAGAGAGTTTATCGTGCGATCGCCTTCTCCCCTAGCTGACTTTTCACGGGAAGTCTTGAAACCGAGTTGGTAGGGGGATGAGTGATACCAAAGTTGCGTTCTATCATGTCTAGGAAAAGCGAAGCTATAGCGAGGAACGAGCGTCAGAATCTCACCAGATGCTTCGCCTCCCGGTTCCCTTGAGCAAGCGCGTTGGGTAAAAACCCTGTTACAACTTTGAGTATCGTTTAGCCAAACTCATCAATAGTTCAATAGTTCTAAATTATTTCTGGACTATCCCTAATGGGTAATCCACTTGCTGATTTAAAGTGTCCTGTAGAGACAGAATCTATTTGTATCTTTAGATGATCAACTAGTTTGTTAATTGTAGGGGCGGGTTTAGCCATTTAATGTTGGAATCCTACCGATAACCTCTCAGCAAAACCCGCCCCTCGTCATAAAAGGGAGGTAAGTAGGTCGGTGGAAATAAACCGAACTATGTTAAGTTCTGTGAATGTTCCTCAAACCCTTACAAATGACAAATGACCAATGACTAATGACGATTTACGCCGTTAACTTTAATTGTCCTCACCTACTTATAAGTAGCGAATGTTACCATTTAGGAGGATTTTGGGTCGAGCCGTATAGCGTCGTTGCCGCTAAGTTTATCAACCATGATAAACCAAGGAACATTGATCTGTTCCGACAATAGTGTATTATACCTCTTGCCAGCATAATATATTCCCGATAATTAGCCAAGCTGAATTGTCATTAAAAGTTGACATTTGCACCATTTAAGCTTGACAAATTTTAGGATTTAAGCAGGAAGAAGACTGATGCTCATTTATATTTACAAAAAGTAAACAAAAAATATTAACTAATTTAAATAATTGTGAATTCGTAAAATACAACACGATTTTTCTGATACAAATAAACCTAGGAAATATTTCTTATGGCAAACGCAAGTTCACGCTTATAGAGTGTAGAAGGTGCTGATATGAACGAAAATACTTACGAATTGGAATCTGAACTGAAAACGTTGAACCACGTCTATCAAACATTATCTGAAGTCAATCCTCACATGAATGATGGGAGTTATGGACTCGAATCTCTGGGATTAAGGAACCTTGGTCATCTGTATCACAATCTCCCGGTTCCCCAGCTTATTGAAGAAGCCCTAAAACGGCATGAAGGCGTTCTCGCTGCCAATGGCGCTCTTTGTGTAGAGACAGGGAAATACACTGGACGTTCTCCTGCGGATAAATTCATCGTTGATGAGCCAGGGCTGCATGAGGAAGTGAACTGGAATAAAGTCAATGTTCCCATATCACAGGAAAAATTTGACTTACTCTATAAACAGATGTTGGCTTATTTGCAAGGCAGAGATCTGTTTATCTTTGATGGGTATGTCGGCGTTGATCCGCAATACCGCCTGGGTGTACGAGTTATTAACGAACTCGCCTCGCAAAATTTGTTTGCCCATCAAATGTTCCTCCGCCCCACTCCAGAAGAACTGAATACCCATAACCACGAATTAACCATCATTGCGATTCCTGGTTTACAGGGAGACCCAGAAATTAATGGTATCCATAGTGAAGCCTTTATTGTCGTCAGCTTTGCCAAACGGCTGGTTTTGATTGGCGGTTCGCGCTATGCCGGTGAAATCAAAAAATCGGCATTCTCATTCATGAATTATCTGATGACGAAGCGCGATGTCCTGCCCATGCATTGTTCCGCCAACATGGACAAAAAAGGGAACACCGCGTTATTCTTTGGGCTTTCGGGTACAGGAAAAACCACCTTATCAGCTGATCCCACACGGCATCTAATTGGGGATGACGAACATGGATGGTCAGAACGGGGTGTCTTTAACTTTGAGGGAGGCTGCTACGCCAAAACCATTCGGCTGTCGCGGACGAATGAACCCCAGATTTGGTCAGCGATTCGCTTCGGGTCAATGATGGAAAACGTGATGCTTGACCCAGAAACCCGCATTCCCAACTATGATGATGGTCGCCTCACTGAAAACACACGAGTCGCGTATCCGGTCGATTATATTCCCAATTGTGTCATTCCGGGTATCGGTGGTCATCCCGGAACCGTCATTTTTCTCACCGCTGATGCTTTTGGTGTATTACCCCCGATTACCAAGCTGACTAATAATCAGGCAATTTTCCACTTCATGTCAGGTTACACCAGCAAACTGGCAGGTACAGAACGGGGAATTACGGAACCCCAAGCCACATTCTCCGCTTGTTTCGGTCAACCGTTCCTTCCTCTGTCGCCAACAGTCTACGGCGAGATGTTATTTGAGCGACTGGTCAAATACGACGCTAATGTCTATTTAGTCAATACAGGATGGACAGGTGGACCTTACGGCGTTGGCACACGTATCCGGATTCAAGACAGTCGCGCCATGGTTGCGGCGGCGTTGAGTGGCGAGTTGGAAAAGGTGCAATACTATCACCATCCCATCTTCAAGATCTTAGTGCCAAAATCAGTTCCCGGTGTTGACAGCAGCATTCTCGATCCCCAAAACACCTGGAGTGATCCCCAAGCCTACGAGACACAAGCGAAGGATTTGGCGAAACGATTTGTGGAAAACTTCAAGAAGTTTCCCAATGCGCCGCGTGAAGTGAAGGAAGCAGCACCTGTTTTTGAGTAACTGTTTCGATGTCTTCCCGTAACAACCTTTACTGATTACTGTAGGGTTGTTGCGGACAAGAACCTGAACGGGTAAGGATGCCTAGCTGTCATTGGTGTCAACTGAAGCAAACCAATAATCGTGTAGAGACGTAGCATGCTACGTCTCTACATTTCTAAGGTCATTTCTAAGGTCATTATTATCTTCAGGGGCAGGCTTTAGCGATAATGTTTGGGAAAAAACCGATAACTACAGTGACATACTCCTCTAGGGGAAGCATGTAGAGACGCGACTGCCTTCAACAGTTGAGGAAACCCTAGCGTGAGAGAGCGCTGGGGCACATAGAAGGACTAGACTTCACTAGATTATCACAAAACATGACCGAACAGGCAATCCGGCAAGGGAGATGGAGTAGGAGGGTAGATGCGATCTTCGGGATAAAAAAAATGAGGCTCTTGATGCTCTCCAAGTCTGTCCAAGAGATTGTTAACAGGAGTGAATTTACCCATACCCCATAACCCCATACCCCACACCCTACACCCTGTCTCCTTTTTATCTGTCTTACCCGCCCCTTGAGACTAGGCTGGGGGGAGAGGATGACCAATGAAACATCAATCATGAACCATGATAGTTTACGCGATCGCTTGCACCTTCGGACATAGGGCGACCCGATCGGATTGAGTGGACTACCGTTGAGAATTAATGCAAGCGGGTCGCCCCTACATGGACATTGATGCGCTGCGGATCGCTCCTAAATGACCAATGAACCATGAACTATGAACCATGAACCATGACCAATCCCATAACGATAACTTTTCGATTTATCGGTTGAGTTTTAAATTGCTCCATCACCCCATCACCCCATCATCCCATCACCCCTTGAGCAACGCGGCAAACGGCTCATGTCCCCGTAGATGATCAAAATCTGAGTCAGTTTGGGCTAAGAGATATTCACTTGGATTCAGGCGAATCGCTGCTTGTAAACTCGCGATCGCACCCTCCTGATTTCCCAGTAAGGCATAGCAGCAGGCTTGATTGTACCAGGCGTATTCGTCGTCTGGATCAGAGGCTAATACTTGGTCATAACTCGCCACAGCTTCGGGATATCGACCCAGTTTCCGCAAAACTTCCCCGCGCTGATACCAACTCCAGGGATCAGTGGGTTTGATTTCCAACGCCCGATCATAGCTAGCTAAGGCGTCTTCTAAGCATCCCCATCGTCGCAGGGAATCTCCCCGTCGGTACCATGCCCAATAATCATCGGGTTGGGTTTCTAAGGCTTTTTCATAACTGGCAATTGCCTCTCC
This sequence comes from Coleofasciculus chthonoplastes PCC 7420, assembly GCF_000155555.1. Taxonomy (GTDB): domain Bacteria; phylum Cyanobacteriota; class Cyanobacteriia; order Cyanobacteriales; family Coleofasciculaceae; genus Coleofasciculus; species Coleofasciculus chthonoplastes_A. The sequence continues at coordinate 7,518 of NZ_DS989863.1, read as the reverse complement.
ATACCGTGCCAAATGCCGCTGGGCGTCACCTAAGCGATACCAACTCCAGTAATCGGTTGGTCGAAGCTTCAGGGCTTCCTCAAAGGAGGTAATCGCTTCCTTGTACCAATCCAAATCTTCTAGCGCTACCCGTCCTCGATTGTACCAAGCCCAATAGTCATCGGGTCGAGTATCCAGGGCGTGATCATAACTGGCGATCGCGTCTTCGTAGCGTTGTAATTCTCGCAGTACCGTGGCGCGTTGACACCAACTCCAGTAATCGGTGGGCTTTTCGGCTAAAGCTTGGTCATAACTGCTTAACGCTTCCGAGTACTGTCCCAATGCATCTAAAACATCGGCTCGCCAGTACAGCGCCCAAAAATCATGGGGCTTGTAGTCTAAAGCCCGATTATAGCTGGTCAGTGCCTCTTCATAGCGTCCTTCATCGCGCAATCCATGCCCTTGATTTAACCAATCTCTATAGCTATCAGGTCTGCACTCTAGCACTCTGTAGATAGTATGGGCAGGTGTCTGCCTCATCGATAATGTTGTACTCATAGTTTAGTCTTGAAATTATGTAACGGATAGTGAAGTGGTGACTAATAATCAATGACATAAGACATAAGACTAATGACCACTGACATAAGACAAATAGCTCATGTTACCCACACCACTGCTAATTTATCGACAAAATGGGGAACAGATCATCCCCAAGCGGTTGCCGATTAACCCACGAACCTGTGATATCGCCACGGATTTAATCACCTGTTTCCGGGAGGCGGTGGGTCATACCCAAGGTCAACTCAAGAGCCAGCTTTCTGAATTAGAAGGGGATAGTCCTGATTATCGCCTCAAACGGGGACTAGCACATCTGCTCAAAAATAACTTCAGTACCTTTGAAATTGTTAGTCCCCTGGAACCAAAAGAACTGCGACAACGGGTTTTTACCCTATCTGCTCAATCCCTCCCCTGTCGCGCCGCTACGGAAGCGACTCTGGAAACCCTCAGTAGTACGCTTACTCAAGAATTACACCAAGAGGTGCTACCGTCGCAAATTAGAACAGGGCTTTATGCGGATTTGCCGGAAAATCGGATTCTCACCCAGTTTGATGATCCCGCGCCGGAAGCCTTGCTGCACCGTTACAACTTATCTCAAGTCCAGGGGATTTTCTACAAAGCCTCTGAGATGGTTCTCAATGCTCATCGGAATGTACCGGGGGAATATAAACTACTGTTTCGTTATTTAAAGTTATTTGGCTTAATGACTTATATTGAAGGCGATGCGGATCACGGGTTTACGATTACTATTGATGGACCTGCCAGTTTATTTAAAACCAGTACCCGCTATGGACTCGCGATCGCGAAACTGATTCCGGCTCTACTCCATGTTACTCGTTGGAGTCTAAAAGCCACGTTACAAATGCGTGATCCCTACACGGGAACGTGGAAATCCGGACGATTTTGCCTCAATGATAAGTGTGGGTTGGTCACTCATTATCCCCCGGGTAAGCCTTACGACAGTATGATTGAGGCATCCTTTGCCAACCGTTGGGACTCGCTGAAAACAGAGTGGATATTGGAGCGAGAAGTGGATCTGATTCCGATTCCGGGGAGTGTGATGATTCCTGATTTTCGGTTGGTGCATCCCGACGGGCGAGATATGTTGTTAGAAATTGTTGGGTTTTGGCGTCCCGACTACCTGCAAAAGAAATTTTCTCAAGTCCGGCGGGCGGCTTGTGATAATTTAATTTTGGCAATTTCTGAGCGACTTAATTTGGATAAAGCTGGGGTTAAGCTGGAACGTGTGCCTGCCCAGATTATTTGGTTTAAGGATAAATTATCACCCAAGGCGGTATTGGAAGTTTTAGATCAATGAACGGTGATCACCGTAGGGGCGCACCGACGTGCATTGGTGTCATATCATTGATGTAGAGACGCGCCATGGCGCGTCTCTACCCATGGAAATCGGGAATATCCCTATATCTGGAAAAGGATGATTATAATAATTGAAAGCGAGGAAAATTTCAAACCCAAGTTAGCTGCTTGGGGACAGCGAGAAGGAACAATTAAGAACAACGGGTGCATGGATCGCTATTAGATGTGTATAGTTTAAGCTGTCACGCATTGAAATTGGGAATGGGTAGCGAGCAAGATGCAAAGCCTGCGGCATGGCTTCGCTTAACGCACTACAAGGATTTCGCAATTCTTGACATTATGGTTTAAATGCCGAACAGCTTAGAGACATTCACGGCGTTAACGTAGACGAGTTCAAGCTTATCAGGAGTGCCATATTGGGTTGAAGCAGAAATGCCTCAATTGCTTCATTCTCCAGTTCTATCGCTACATACGGCTGCTAATTAATCAATCAATTTATGGCTCTGATGAGTTTAACTAGGATGAGTATGCGGTTTTGTCTGGTCAGTGGGTTAGTGATTAAGCTGGGCGTTGGTATCTGGTTTAACCCAGTGTCGGCTCAGATTATCCCGGATGCTACCTTGGGGAGTGAAGGGTCTCGCTTTATCGAAGGTGTAGAGATTGATCGGATTGAGGGTGGAGCAGCGCGAGGGGTCAATTTGTTCCACAGCTTTACTGAGTTTAACGTATTAGACGGACAACAGGTTTATTTTGCTAATCCTGGGGGGATTGAGAATATCCTAAGTCGGGTGACGGGGGGGAATGGCTCGACTATTTTGGGGACGTTGGGGGTATTGGGAAATGCTAATTTATTTTTAGTGAATCCCAATGGGATTGTGTTTGGACCGAATGCGCGGCTGGATGTGGCGGGTTCCTTTGTGGCTTCGACGGGAAATGGGTTTAATTTCTCGGATGGGAGTAGTTTTAGTGCGACGAATCCCGAAGCGCCGCCGTTGTTGACGATTAATGTTACTCCGGGGTTGCAGTATGGGGTGAGTCAGCCTCAAGCCGAGATTATTAATCAGGGAAATTTAAGGGTAGGGCAAGATTTTAGTTTAGTCGGGAATCGTCTCACGTTGTCGGGGCAGTTGGAAGCGGGGAGGGATTTAACCCTGTTGGCAACGGATACCGTAGAGATTCGAGATAGTGTGAGTAATCCGTTCATTGCTAAGGCGGGTGGTGAATTGATTGTGCAGGGGAATGAGACAGTTGATATTTTTGCCTTGAATCATCCTGATAGTGGCTTGTTTTCCGGTGGGGATATGGTGTTGCGGAGTGCGAATACTGTGGGAGGTGATGCTCATTACTGGAGTGGGGGGAGTTTTCGGATTGAGCAGTTGGATAGTAGTCTGGGGAGTTTGTCAAGCCCTAATGATCCAGTGATTCGGGCGAGTGGGGATGTCAGTTTTGATAGTTATACGGGGGCTTCCTTACATATTTTTGCGGGTGGTAGCGTCACGGTTAAAGGTGGTATCACAATTACTGGTGCAGACGCTATTAATGGAATTCAGGAGACAGTTACCCTCTCTGATGGGACAACAGTAGTAGAAATTGACGGTAAGACGAAACCTACGCTGGATATTCGGGCGGGAACGACTGCGTTCGGGACTCCTGGCGTGACGGGTACTTTCTATCCTAGTGTTCCTGATACGGAGGGAACGGGGACGAGTGCCGATATCCGAGTTGACGGTGAAATCAAAAATGATGGAGGAACAGTCTTTTTAACCAATCAGTATCAGCCTAATTCTGCATTGGCAGGAGGGGATATTATAGTTGGCAACATTTATACGAGCAGTTTTAGGGGGGATGGTGGTTCCATAACAATTGATGCTCGTGGGGATATCACTACAGGCAATTTGAACTCCTACTCGTCGTCACGCGATAGTAAGAATGATAGTGGGGATGGGGGAGACATTACTCTCTCTACTACCAATGGCAACATTACCACTACAGGCACTTTGTACTCGTACTCGTACTCATTGTCAGACAATAGTGGGAATGATAGTGGGAATGGGGGAGCCATCACTCTCTCTGCTACCAATGGCAACATTACAACCAAAAAGACTTTTTTCTCAGACTCGTCCTCATTGTCAGGCAATAGTGGGAATGGGGGAAACATCACCCTCTCTGCTGCTAATGACATTACTATTGAGAATATTTTGTTCTCGTACTCATACTCACAGTCAGGCAATAGTGGGAATGGAGGAGCTATCACCCTCTTTGCTACTAATGGCAACATTCAGATTGTTGAAATACGCTCATTTGGGTCATTTTCTTACTCTAAAAAAGGAAATAGTGGGGCTGGTGGAGCAATTTCTCTCAGTGCAAAAGAGGGAAATATTCTAGGAAGTAACCGTTTATTTATGGATACCTTCTCCGTCTCTGAACAAGAAGAAAAATCTGCAAAAAATGGTGGCAACGTTACTATAGAAGCTCAAAACACTGTGAGCAATCTAGAGATATTGTCCATCTCTTCTGGTGCAGACGCTGGCAATGTTGAGGTAAGAGGCTTTGGAGATTTATCGCTCACCCATACAAACATTACTACCAGCAGATCCCAGCCTATTAGGATTTTTTTAAACGATAAACCAATTGAATTTGAAGTTGGTCAGAAAGGCTCTTCGGGAAATGTCACTGTTACCAGTACAGGAAATCTCACATTCAACAATAGTCAGATTAATAGTGACACCCAAGGCAGCGGCTCCGCTGGGGATGTCAGAATCTATAGCCCTAGTCTAGTCACGTTCAATAATTATAGTCAAATTCGCAGTGATACCAGCAGTAAAGGACAAGCAGGCAATATTCAGATTGATGGAGATCAGGTACTTCTAGATAACAGTACAATCTCTAGTGCTGTCAACTTAGGCGATGCCAAGGATGCTGCTGGCACTATTACAGTGGAAGCCGGAATTATTGAGATGCGTAATAATGCCGTGGTGAAAGCTGACAGTAATAGTACTGAGTCTGCCCCTGGCGAGATTACCTTAAGTGCTATAAATCAGCTCTCAATTCAGAATAGCCGAGTTACCAGTGATAGCCAGAACAATGTAGACGGCTATGGAACGATTCAGATTGAGGCTACGCAGGGTTCAGTGGTACTGAATCAGGCTACAGTGAGTGCTAAAAATGAGGGTTCTGACTTTGCTGCCGATATATTTATCAATGCTCGTGATGAACTCTCAATTGCCAATCAAAGCGCAATCTCGGCAGATGGAAATTATGGACGCATTTTTGTTGGGTATAGTTCCACTGAGGATTATGACAACAATACAGGTATCCGTCCTCAAGCGATCGCGATCAATAACAGCCAGGTAACAACTACAAATAAAGTCACAGATAATGTCGATGAGGTCACCCGAAGCTTACCCGCAGGGGAAATCAACCTGAGAGCAACTGGCAATACTTCGATTACAAGTAGTACCCTTTTGGGCACGACGGCTGGCTCAGGTGAAGGTGGAAGTATTGGTATCAAGACAGGTTCGCTGTCGCTTACTAGTTCTCAACTTAATGCGACAACTAGCGGTACAGGTAGAGCAGGAAATGTATTAATTACGGCTGAAGGTGAGGTCTCCTTAGGAGGAGGTCAAATCTCCACCAGCGTGGAGGCTGGAGCCAACGTCCCCTCTGATCAAAGGAGCGAAATTAAGATTAACGCCGGAAATCTTTCAATTACAGATCGAGGTAGCATCTCTGCGTCAGTTAATGCAGGTGCGACAGGAAATGCAGGTGATGTGACAATTAATGCTGAAAACGGCAGGGTTGAGTTGGGACAGCAAAGTCAAATTTCTAGTGCTGTCGAACAGAAAGCGGAAGGTAACGCTGGCAGCGTAACTATTAACACTCAGCAATTAACTCTCAATGATGCCCAAGCCACCGTCAGCAGCACGGGCGAGGGAATAGCAGGAACCCTCACAGTTAATGCCCCTTCGGTGCTTTTGGATGACCAAGCCAAGCTCACGGCAACCACAGAGGAAGGTAGTGGTGGCAATATTAAACTACAGAATCTATCATTTCTACAATTACGCAACGGCAGTGAAATATCCGCTTCCACTGAAAGTGGTACTGGAGGCAATGTTTCAGTCGAAGCTTCAGGAGGCACTATCGCATTGAGTGGTAATAGTCGCTTAGCCGCAGAAGCAACCAAGAATGGTAACGCCGGTAATGTCGATATCACCGCTAGTGGTGTTACCCTCAATAGCGGCGGACAAATCACAGCCGAAACGGATAGTGGAACAAGTACAGCAGAGCAAGGTAATATCTTCCTACGAGAACTGAACACTCTACAGGTGAATAACAGCCGCATTTCCTCATCTACCAATACAGGCAAGGCAGGTAATGTCGAGATTACTGCGGATGAAGTCACCCTCGACGGCATCTTTAATTTTGAGGGAACAGAGCAAGGTGGAGTGCTAGCCCAGGCAACTGGGGATGGAGGTAATGCTGGCAGTGTCACTTTCAACACCTCTCGACTAAGTTTAGACAATGATGCCGAAATCTCAGCTAGTAATGTCTCAGGAAATGAGGGCGGAGACGTCACCTTACAAGGTTTGACAAGCCTATCCCTTAGCAATGACAGTGAGATATCGGCTTCCACACAAACGGGTCAAGCTGGTAGCGTCAGCGTCAATGATGGAGATGGAGAAAATCCTGCTGCTTCAGTTACCCTCAACAACAGCCGTATATCAGCACAGGCAACTGGGGATGGAGGTAACGCTGGCAATGTCATGATTAACGCCGAGACTCTCTTCTTAAACAATGGAGAAATCACAGCAGAAACCAGAGGAAAGGGACAAGGCGCCAACATCACCCTGAATCTCACAGATTGGTTGCGCCTAGAAAACGAAAGCCTCATCTCTGCCGAAGCCTTTGACGATGCCAATGGCGGTAACGTCAAAATTAACCTAACCGCCAACCATGGCATTCTCTTTGCCCTACCATCCAACAGAAACGGCAGCGATATCATTGCTAAAGCCGACCAGGGTACTGGCGGCAACATCACCATCACCGCCCCCCTTGGTATTTACGGCATCAAAGAACGGAAAGCTATAGACGGTAACCGCACCAATGATATAGATGCCAGTTCCCAGTTTGGTGCCCCAGGTCAAATCACCATCAATTCCGTGGTGATTGATCCCAGCCAAGGATTAATCGAACTCCCCACCGACACCGCCGCCCCCCAACTCGACCAAACCTGCTCCCCAACTGGAAGCGGTAAGAATGAATTTACCGTAACTGGACGCGACGGACTCCCCCCTAGCCCCACCGATATCCTCACCCCAGAACAACCGCTAGCCGATTTAGGCACACCCATCAACAGCACCGCCACCCAGCCAACCCCAAACCCAACTCCCCCCGCTTCCCCCAAACCCATCGTAGAAGCCCAAGGCTGGATTATTGACGAACAAGGTAACGTTACCCTCGTCGCCAATGTACCAACCGCCAATTCCCAGGGAGCATGGCAACCTCAAGTATCCTGTCAGGGAGGGCGCTAATGTAGCCGGGGGAGCAGGGGAAGCAGGGGAAGCAGGGGAAGCAGGGGGTGTAGGGGCGGGTTTTACAGATAACTTATGGCAACAACTGATAACTTAAATAAACCCGCCCTTCTAGGGGAAGCAATAGTACATT